>JAVHLM010000014.1:0-65958 GCA_031082125.1 Candidatus Eremiobacterota bacterium | reverse complement strand
ACTCACTGGAAGATGACGTCAAGGGGGACACGAGCGGCACTTACGAAACCGCCCTCCTCACCATCATTAATAACGCACCCCCTGCCACGGCTCCCGCACCTGTGGCAACACCCGCGCCTGCACCGGCTCCGGCTCCCGTGGCGCCTCCAATACAGGCATCACCATCGCCGGTACCTAAACCCATGCCACCCACTCCTACACCAGCGCCAAAACCAGCTCCCATACCAGCGCCACCACCTGCGCCTGTACCGGTTCCCTCAGCGCCACCTACAACACCTGCACCTCTTCCGGCACCTGCTCCTGTGGCATCTCCACAATCCATGGCACAGGCCAACGAAGCCCAGGCTTCAGCACGGGCAGACGCCGTGGCGCTCCATAACGCCATGGCAGGGGCGGGAACCAACGAGACGGTCCTCACCAACATACTCTCCTCGAGGAATAACAGCCAGATCAGGCTCATCAAGGAGGAATACCAGAAACTCTACGGGCGCTCCCTGGAAAACGACGTGAAAAGCGACACAGGCGGGAACTATGAAACAACCCTTCTGAAGCTCCTTGAAGGGGGGCGGAGCACCGGGGCAGCCGGCAGCGCGGAGGCCAGAAGCGATGCGGCGGTCCTCAATAAGGCGATGAAAGGATGGGGAACCGACGACAAGACCCTTATCAGCATACTGGCCACAAGGAACAGGGAGCAGCTTGACGCCATAAAAAACGAGTACAGAAAGACTTACGGCCATTCACTTGAGGACGACATCAAGGGTGATACGAGCGGATCCTACGAGACACTGCTCCTTGCCATCATAAGCAACGCGCCGTCAGGCAGCAGCAGGTAATACTTCCAAAAATCACCACGGAGCCATAAAACGGGAGTGGTTCAGTTCGAATCACTCTCTTTTATTTCCGCGGGCCTTTCCTTCAGCGACCGGGACCACACCCTTATGGAGTCTGCAATAATCACCAGGGCCAGTAAAATCATTATGAAGGTGAGAACAATATTGAGAGTCATGTGCTGGGGCACATAAATGTTCCTTATGTTCATAATTCCCGCCACGACAGTCGTCACTGCCACGTATATGAAAGGGATGAGCGTCACCCATATATACCTTGCCTTGCCGCTCCTGATGATAAGCGTCGTGCCAAGGGCAAGGGCTATGGCCGCAAGGAGCTGGTTGGCAACGCCGAACATGGGCCAGATGGAGGATATGGTGCCTTCATAAAGAAGGAGCCCCCAGGCGAAAGATACGACAAAGGATGTTCCCACAATTCCCGGAAGCCACTGCATGTCGGTGACCTTGGGCCAGAAGTGCCCTGCAGTCTCGGTGAGAATATACCTGGCCACCCTTGTGCCGGCGTCAATGGTCGTGAGAATGAAAAGTGCCTCGAACATGATGGCAAAATGATACCAGTATTTGAGAAGCCCCGCCATACCGGGGATCTTGTAAAACACGGAAGCCATACCCACAGCAAGAGAGACAGCCCCGCCCGTGCGGTGCATGAGCTGCTCTCCCACGAGCTGCTCAAAGAGGGGAAGATGGACCACCTGGAGACCCAGGCTTTTCCATCCCTCCAGGGTGGCATTCATGGCGAAGTAGTCATTCACGTCCAGAGCCGTCGTGGCGAGAAGGGCAATCAGGGCGACGAAGCTCTCGGTGATCATGGCGCCGTAGCCTATGAAAGGGATATCGCGCTCCCTGTCCACCATCTTGGGCGTCGTGCCCGATCCGATGAGGGAGTGAAACCCGGAAATCGCCCCGCAGGCGATAGTGATGCAGACATAGGGCCATACAGGCCCCGGGATCACAGGCCCCCCTCCATGGATATACTTCGTCAGGGCAGGCATCGAAAGCTCGGGGTTCACTAAAAAAAGCCCCAGGGCGAGGAGTCCTATGGTGCCGATCTTCATGTAAGTGGAAATATAGTCCCTGGGCGCAAGGAGAAGCCACACGGGGAGCGCCGCGGCAAGAAAGCCATAACAGGGCAGCATAATCTTCAGCGCATTCTCGTTGTAAGTGAAGAGGTAAGCCCATGACGAGTGGGCAACGGCAGGGCCTGTAATGACGGCCAAAAAGAGGAGTACGATGCCGATAACAGATCCTTCACCTATTTTACCGGGCCTCCAGCGAAACATCCAGCACCCCACAAGAACGGCGATGGGAATTGTCATGAAGACGGTGAAAAAGGCCCATGGGCTGCCCTTGAGGGCATTTACGACAGCGATGGCAAGCCCCGCAAGCGATACGACGATGATGAAAAGCGTGGCAACTGCCGCTGAGACACCGGTGACGGGCCCTGTAAGGCTCCCCGCTATCTTGTAAAGGGCCTGCCCCCTGTGGCGCACCGAGGCGAAAAGTATTATCATATCGTGGACGGCGCCTGCGAAGACACCGCCCAGAAGTATCCAGATCGCCCCCGGCAGATAGCCGTACTGGGCGGCAAGCACAGGCCCGATGAGAGGCCCGGCGCCTGCAATGGCAGCAAAATGGTGGCCGAAGAGCACCCAGCGGTTCATGGGAATATAATCGCGGCCATCTTTCAACTCGTGGGCAGGGGTCACCTTGGTATCATCGATAACGAGCACCTTGGCTGCAATGAATGCCGCGTAGTACCGGTAGCCAAGAGCAAACAGGCAAAGCGCGATGACGAGGATTGGAACAACATGCATAAATCGCTGCCTCCTCTGGAGAAATCTGGATTTCTCCCCGGGCTCATCCTATTCCTTCCGTACCAGCCACACTGGATCCTTGGTGACGAGGAGTTATATTCTCTCATCTGGATCAGTCTTTCCTGGAGAGGTTACAGATATACTGACGTCAGGCGTGCTCTGGAGTACGATCGGGAACGGCAAGGCCCGTGGTGATAAAGGGAGGAGTTCGGCGGCAGGAACTGGGTTCCATGAAAGAGGCTGCCGGGCAGGCAAAAATCTACGCTACTTTGTCCCCCGCCATGGCAAAGGCGTCGGTGAGCCTGTCGCCCCAGTTATCAGTGCCGTCAAAGGCTTTGGGATCGCCGTAGTTGTCTTGAGTCACGTCCGCATCCTTCGAATAAGTCTCAGGGCCGTCCACATAGAGGGCATGGACGCCTTTCGTCCTCGCCACGACTGCATCGTAGTGCCTGTATTCATCTGCATCGAGGGGATCATCAAGCTTCTTTACATTGTTCTGAAGGCCAAGATAGCGCGGTGCATCGAAGGTATCAATGCCGTCATTGAGGAGATCGCAGGCCTGCTGATAGGTGATCTTTTTACCGTCGCTTTTCCCGGTATTTTCGATATCCATCTTTCTTTTCGCCATGGCGGCGTAACAGAGGTTGGCATAGTCCTCCGTATCGCCATTCTTTCCCTGGAAGTAAGAGTTTTTGAGGGCGGTCTCATACTCATCTCTTGAGAGTGCAACCTGTGAACCATCGCGGAGCGTGAGGTCAAAGCCCTTTTCCCTGTCGCCCTCCTGTCTTTTGAAAACCTCGTCACCAAAGACGTCAATACCTGCCTTGATGGTAGCGATAGAAGCGCAGTTTCCTTCTTTTCCCTGGCCGAATGAAAAGGGGCCGCTCTCTGGGTTATCATGGTATTTTATCCACTCCCTGATGCCGCCGGTGGCGCTGTACAGGCTGTCGTAAATGGTGGTGGTCACGCCCCATGGGTCAAGGCTGCCGCCTTCAGAGGAAGCTTCACCGGAAAGGGCTTTCTGTGCGGCAGGCGAGAGCGATAGAGACTCTTTACGATCAGATGAGAGGAGATCTGCGGCCTCCGCGGGATTTTGAAAAGAGGAAAGAGAAGGTCTCTCAAGCCTTTCGGCATTTAACGATGCGGATTTTGATGCCAGCCAGGAAGGTGAGGTAATCATAGCTCCCCCTTGACGATCTGCACTTTTCTCTCTCCCCCCATAGTACCAGGTTTTGGCCCGGGATATGTTAAATTTTTTCGCTCATTTCATGGGATATATTGCCATGATATGTCAAAAAAAGAAAATAAGTAACATTTAAAGTTCTCAGCCGCTCCTTTTCTCCAGGTAATATGAAAAATTACCCCTGTACTCATTGACGGTCCCGCCCTCGATGGCAAGAATTCTCGCCGCGATCCTGTCAAGCATGTAACGATCGTGAGTGACCATAATGATGGTGCCGTCGAATGGCTCCAGGGCATCCTCCAGGATCTCCGTCGTAGAGGCATCGAGATGGCTTGTGGGCTCATCAAGGATAAGGACCTCTTTCCTGCTCCCGTTAAAGCAGGCAAGGGCCAGGCGCGTTTTCTCCCCCACGGAAAGAGAACTGATTCTCTTATGTACGTCATCGCCGCGGAAAAGGAAAAATGCCAGGACCCGGCGGGCTTCCCCGCGGTCCAGGCCTCCCTGTGCTTCCATGTATTCAAGAAGCGATGCGCCCGGGTTCATCTCTTCAAAAACCTGGGAGAAATACCCCACTTTCTCACGGTCCTGGAGGAACGCCGTCCCTTCATCGGGCCTCTCAAGACCAAGGAGGATTCTCAGGAGCGTCGATTTTCCCGATCCGTTTTTCCCGACAATCCCCACCTTCTCCCCCGCTGTGATGGTAAAATTCACCTGGTGGAAAAGAGGCCTCCCGCCATAGCCCTTTGCGATATTTTCAGCCTTGGCCGCAACTCTGGAGGTAGCAGTGCCCTGGAGCCTTATGCTCACCTGGTCTGCCTGCCAGGGCTTGTCTGTCTTCTCCATGTGCGCTATTCTCTTTTCCAGCGCCTTCGCTGTTTTCGAATGCCTTGTGGCTCTTGCCCGGTAAAAATCATTGGTCGTCTCGCTGTTGACACTGTTGCTGAACTGCCTCTGCTGCCTTGCCCGCTCCGCAAGACGCTCTATCTCATGCTTCTGCATCGCATGGTCAGCACGCTGCCGCTCCAGGGCCGCAGCTTTTGCTGCGCGGTAAAAAGAATAATTTCCCCCGTATTCGTTGAGGCTGCCCCTTTCAAGCTCCACTATCCTTGTCACGACCGCATCAAGGAAGAAGCGGTCATGAGAGACGATTATCATGGCCTGGCAGTGGCTTTTTACAAATTCCTCTATCCACTGGAGTCCTTCAAGGTCCAGAAAGTTGGTGGGCTCGTCCAGCAGAAGGAAATCGGGCTCCCCCAGGAGGAGTCCTGCAAGGGACAGCCTGGTCCTCTCGCCGCCCGAGAGGGATGAAGGGTCAAGCCCCGGGGGGATATGACTGAGGCCTGTCTCGGCAAGAGCTTTCTTTATGAGCGCTTCAGCCTGCCAGCCAGGGGGCGGCACTGGCCCGGGAAAAGACTGTCCCAGGTGCTCCCCGATGGTCCTGGTTTTTATCTCGGGCCACTGGGGAAGGAACCCTACCCGGCCCCCCCTGGGCATGAGACTCACCGAGCCTGCATCGGATTCTTCAAGCCCCGCAAGAATTCTCATCAAGGTGGACTTGCCGCAGCCGTTAAGGCCCACAAGGCCCACCTTCTCGCCATAGGAGACCTTAAACGATGCCTCATCAAGCAGCATTGATGAGTCGAAGCTTTTCGCAAGCCCCTTTGCTTCAAGAATTGATTTGCTCATGGAAACCTCCTCAGGGAAAATAAAAACAGCATAAGGTGTCGTGGAATCAGAGACTGACTGTTCTGTTTCCGCTTATGCCGTTATTTTCACCTGAAGAATTGCTGCCTTTGCGAGAATAAGTACCACTGATATTATAACGGGAAGGTCTGGACCTGTCAACAGGCGTCGGTGCCTCCCCTGCTTTTTCTTGAGATATCCATAGTATAGCCCATGGCTCCCGCGAAAGGTCTTCCATACCCTGTGGAGAATCAATATCACAGACTATGGAATGATCCATAGAGTGACGGAAGGGGAGATAAGGCATGAGCAGGGAGACTATGGGCAGGTTGCTCGATAATACCGCAGCAGCATGCCCCGATCATACCGCGCTCATCGTGCACCGGTCCGGTTACCGGTGCACTTTTGATGAACTCAGGATCGTGACCGACAGGGCAGCAAAAAGTCTCATGGCTCTCGGCGTGGAGCCGGGCGACCGGGTTGCCCTATGGGCTCATAACATTCCCGAATGGATCGTCATGCAGTTCGGAGCCGTCAAAGCGGGAGCCGTGGTGGTGACACTCAACCCGGCCTACCGCCACGCCGATCTGGAGTTTACGCTGAACCATTCGTCAGCAGGAATCCTGGCCCTGAGCGAGAGCTATCTGAAACAGGGAGACCTTCTTGAGATCGTGGACTCCATAGCTCCGGAGCGGCAGAAAAGCGCGCCGGGAAAGCTCAGGACACTCCGGCTGCCGGCCCTGCGCACACTGATCAACCTGAAGAACAATTCATGTGAAGGCCTCTTCCCATGGGAGAGGTTCCTCTCCCTCGGCGACAGCGTGGGAGAGAGCGCGCTCCGGGAGCGGCAGAGCCAGAGCTCCCCGGACGACGTGGCCCAGATCCTCTTCACCTCGGGGACTACCGGTTTCCCCAAGGGGGTCATGCTCACTCACAGGAATATGACGGGGAACGTGCTCTCTGTTGCGGAAGTCATGGATTTCACCGAGAAAGACACGCTGTGCCTCCCGGTGCCCCTCTTTCATTGTTTCGGCTCCGTGCTCGGCTCCCTTCTCTGCCTGTCCGCGGGCGGGACTCTTGTCATTGTCGAGCACTTCCAGCCGCGCACGGTCCTTGAAACCCTGGAGGCCTGCCACTGCACCGCTGTCTACGGGGTGCCCTCAATGTTCATCGCCCTTCTCGAGGAGCAGGGAAGGCACCGCTGTGATCTCTCGTCGCTGCGCACGGGAATTACCGGAGCCACCGTCTGCCCGGCAGAGCTGATGAAAAAGATACTCTCCTCCCTGGGTATCAGGGACCTGTGCATCGCTTACGGCCTCACTGAAGCTTCCCCCCTCATCACCATGACAAGGCGTGATGACAGTCTCGAAATACGGACTTCCACCATAGGCCGGCCCCTTCCGGGAATCGCCGTGAAAATCGTCAATCCCTCCTCAGGAGAGGAAATGGGAGACGGAATCCAGGGGGAGCTCTGCTGCAAAGGCTACAACGTGATGAAAGGCTACGACAAGGCCTCCGAAGCGACGGCACGCGTCATAGACAGGGAAGGCTGGCTTCACACGGGAGACCTGGCCATGCGCCTCAGCGACGGCACCTACCGCATTACCGGCCGTGCCAAGGACATGATCATCCGCGGCGGAGAAAATATTTATCCCCGCGAAATAGAAGAATACCTCTTCACCCACCCCGACGTGGGAGACGCCCAGGTGGTGGGCGTGCCTTCGCAGCGGTGGGGAGAGGAAGTCGTCGCCTTTGTGCGGCCCAGACCCGGGAGCTCCCCTGAAGAAAAAGAAATCAGGCAGTTCTGCCAGAAATCCCTCGCACGGAGCAAGGTGCCCTCCCATGTATTCATTGTCGATTCCTTCCCTGTCACTGCAAGTGGGAAGGTTCAGAAGTTCAGGCTCCGGGAGCGCGCGATGGAGCGCCTGGGCATAAAGGCCGACGACACGGGGATCCTTCAGAGAACCGCCACAATGGCGCTCACGCCGGGAGAAACAGGCTCAGAGTCCATCTTTGATTTCATTGATGTGCATATCTCGCCCTGGGGTATCGCCCTGTCCATGCTGATGAGGTCGGCGGCGGCATTGAACGAGATCCTGGAGAGCGCAGCTTCGCTGAGGCTCACCCCGCATATGGAGGCACGCTTTACTTTCAGTGATTTCAGCCTGGCAATGGATGTCACCTACAGGGGAGCGCAGCTGCCTCTTTCCCGGCAGCTGCCTGAGTCGCCGGCCATCGAAGATATTGAAGGAAGCATCATCGGGCTTTCCTCCCATCTTATCCGTTATTACAGCGACGGCCTTGAAGTGAGCGCCGAGGGCGGGCTGTGCCGTATTCAATGCTTCTTTCAGGACAGGGACAAAACTCTGCAGGACGCTCAGAGAAAGTGAGATTCACCAGTGATGAACAAGGCGGAGGCCATTGAGAAACTGAGAGGAGAGGGGCATTCGGTCACCCCCCATGAGCCTTTTGAAGTAGATTCCTTCAGGCCTGAGGACGCCTGGGGCATAGCCCGTATTTTCTATGCGGTGTACGGGGATCAGTACCCCGTCGATACCTATTATATTCCCGGGAAACTCATTGAGGAGAACGAGAATAAAAGTGTCCTCTCTGCCGTCGCCCGCACCTCATCAGGCGCTATTGTAGGCCACGGCGCCATCTACCGGAGCTCCGCACCCTGTGAGGGAACCTGTGAAATCGGGCAGTTCATCGTGCACCCTCTTTACCGCAGGAGCCTTGCCATGCTCAAGATCCAGAATTATCTGCTGGACAGAATAGCCCCGGCCCATGAGCTTTGCACCCTCTTCGGCGAGGCTGTCTGCCACCACCTGATCACCCAGAAACTCTCGATACTGGCCGGATACCACGAGACTGCGATTGAAGTGGGCCTGCTGCCTGCCGCTACCTATCAGTGCAAGGATTTTCCCGAAGACAGGATATCGACACTGCTCACCTTCAGAGAGCTGCGGAAAAAAAGACAGATCATCCACATCCCTGAAGAGTACAGGGAGGCTCTGGCCTTTGTCTTCGACGGTATGGATCTGGACAGGGATTTCAGGGAGGGCGATCCTTCCATGCCCTCGGCAGAGACGGAGCTCACCACCCAATTCTTTGATGATGCTCATGTGGCGAGGGTCCGTGTGTCGGCTGCGGGGCGCAGCTTTGAGAAATCAGTGGGGAATTTTGAAGCCCTCGCTGCCAGGAAAGGAATAAGAGTCATGCAGTTCTGCCTGAACCTCGCGGACAGCGCTTCAGGATATGCCGTCAAAGTGCTCCGCTCACGGGGCTATTTCCTCGGAGGATTTCTTCCCCGCTGGTTTGATACGGACGGGCTGCTGCTCCAGAAAGTGCTCGATCTCCCGGCTTATGACTCGATAAGGCTCGCGTCTGACAAGGCACGGAGAATTCTAGAATTGATAAAAAAAGACGCGGCAGAGAATCCCGCCTGCGGCGAAGTGGCAGGAAAGTGGTAAAGCCCCTACCTGTCGCGCTCGACACGCCATCCCGGCTTTGAATAATCCCGGCAGTTCGTGCCGGGAAGTGTCGGGTAAAGAGTGCCGTTATCCCACCTGAGTCCCGGCTTGGAATAGTCTCGGCAGCTGGTCCCGGGAAGAGTGGGATACATTGAGCCGTTCTCAGTCCGCCATCCCGGCCTGGAGTAATCACGGCAGCTGGTCCCGGGAAGAGTGGGATAGACCGAGCCTTTATCCACCTGCCATCCCGGCCTGGAATAGTCACGGCAGCTTGTCCCGGGAAGGGTAGGATAGACCGAGCCTCTGTCAATCCGCCATCCCGGCCTGGAATAATCGCGGCAGCTTGTCCCGGGAAGGGTGGGATAGACGACACAATCATCGCTGCACGCGCACTCCCCCAGTGAAACTAACAGCAAGAGCATGACAAGAAACACTCTCATGGCTCCTCCTTGGTGACGGCCCTTCCAGGCCCATACTTGGATAACGCTTTTCCGCAGAGAGCGAAATCCTTTCATATATAATTATACTCCCGCCGGCAAAAAGTGACAGGCTGAATAACTGATGCGGGCTGCTGTGCCTCGAAGGGCAAGCGTATCCGGGAGCCGCCTGCCCCGGGGCAGGCGGTTTTTTTTACAAAATGTTATCCTTTTTAAAGATTTGTTCATAATTTTCCCCTCCCTGCTTTGCTATAATGATACCAGGGATTTCATGCTTGTTTTCCGGGAGGGATTGCAATGGCAGACGATGATATGACAGTGGGAGAAATAGGCAGCGGCAGCTCGGAAAGCTCTTCGATACAGCGATCCAGTACCCCGTATGAAGGGAGCCCTGCAGGAGGTGTCTCCACGGCAGGCGGCGCGCTGGAGACGGAAAGCGGCTCCGGTGAGTATTCCCCCTCGCTGAGCTCAGGAGTCACCCTCTCCAGTGAAGCCCGGAACGGAGAGAGCTCCACAGGCTCGCCGGCTCTTTCCAGCTTCGCGAGCACCTGGAACGACGCGGTCAGGTCTCCCGGAGAGAATTCCGATAAAAAGGTGAATGAGTCAAAAGAGGCGGCAGAGGCGCAGAACAGCGCATCTGCGCCTTACCAGTCCCAGTCACCGCCATCTGCCAGTGATATCTCCGCCGACAAGAACGCCTCCCAGGCCCGCAGCGAAGCCGGAAAAATCTCTGAGATAGATAAACAGGGCGAGTCGTCACAAAGCACCGATTCAACGAGCAGGGGGCTCTTCAGCAACCTGAGACAGAGATTCCAGGGGAGAATGCAGGGCTCTTCTTACCAGTCAGGCTCTTCCGGGGGCGGCGAGGCTGGGAGCTCCTCTCAAGGCATCTCTCAATCCGTAGGGGCGGCTGCAAGCGGAAGCCCAGCCTCCATACTGGGCGCCGCAGGCGGAACTACCGGTGCGACAGGACTTTCTCCTTCTTCCGCCAGCGCTTCAACGGCAGCAGGCATTCCAGGCACCGCGCAGCAGCAGGCTTCTTCATTGCGGGCCGCGGCGGCATCCGTGCAGAGCCAGGCATCGGCATTATCATCTCATCCTTTTACTGCACCGATGGGTGCAGCGATGAGCGCTCAGGCCGGGTCCATTGAGAATAAGACAGCCTCCGTGGAGCCAGGGAAACAGGCGGCGGAGTAAGTGCTGATCAAGCACGGCGCCGCCCGAAAGGAGAAAAGCCCCGGATTCCTGCACCGGCATCATCACTCAGGGCTCCTCCTGGGATGCCTGCTTATTATGCTCACAGCCCTTCGATCAGATGTTTTTGCAGACGACAAGGCCCCTGAAATATTTCACTTCACCGATGCCCACCGCGCCATGCTGCGGGAAGCGAGGATGGTCTGGGATCCCACCGAGAACGGGGCGCCGACGGTCCACCCTGCGAAGCCCTTCGGCTCTGAAAATCTATATGGTGACATAGCCCGTATATGCGGCCTCACAGAGGATCGGGGCAGCCTTAAATCATCCGGCACTCAGCACCCGGAGACTCGAGCGAAGGCTGAAAGCCTTTTCACCGGGCTTCTCCCGGCAATGCAAATATTGTTAAGCCATGGGGCACTGAAGGAAGGCACCTACACCCTCCGCGTGAGAGAGCCGGTGCTTCTTGTGGAAGGCCTGACGCAGGTCGATTTCGTGCGTTCCGAGGAAGCCGGCAAGGTAGTCGCCATGCCTGTCCCCCGCCTTCGAGACAAAAGCAGCTTTCACTTCACAGACGATCACAGGAGGCTTGTCGTCCTGGCCTCTTTCATGCTTGAGCCGAGCCGCTGGGCGGAAGATAGCCCTGGAGTCTGCCATCCCGTTCCTGCCCTTGACCCGAAGCGACCTTACGGCGACATGACCTATTATCCTCTTGATATCGAGGCGGAGCTCAAGATTCCCCTTGACAATCCCAGGTATGATGACAATACTCTGCCTTTCAGCATTCCAAAGCTCAGGAGGCTGGTGAAGCTCCACCTGGACATGCTTGCGGCACTGCATCTCTACCTGCAGGAGGCAGAGGTCAGGACCGGAGAATATGTGAGAAAAGAAGATTCGGCGGAGTGGCGGAAGCCCTGAAAGCCGATGAGACAATCGAAAAGTTCACAATATGGCAATCCCCCCGGAAGCCTTTTTGTGATATACTGGAGAAGCAATAAGTGTGAGGTATTGTTCTCATGGAGATAAAGGGAAGCTCTTTTCATTCCCCTGCGCCTTTGCCGAAGGTCATTGAAGGCAGTTCCGACGGCGAGGGCCTTTGCATCCGTCAGGACTCGGTCTCCCTGGGAGCCGAAAGCCCTGACGGCAGCGCGCCATCCTTCCTGAAGAAAGCTGCCGGCATCCCCGCCACGGGAGGCACATACACGGGAGACGTCAGGATCTTCAATGACTTTCACTCTGAAATCCTCGGCAACGACAGGAATGTCTATGTCTATCTTCCTCCCGGCTATGAGCAGCACCCCGGAAAAAAATACCCCGTCCTCTACATGGCCGACGGCCAGAATGTCTTCAACAGCGGGACGGCTTTCGGAGGGGTAGAATGGGGCGTCGATGAGACTGCGGAGCGGCTCATCAGGGAAGGAGCCCTCAAGGATGTGATAATTGTTGCCGTGAGCAACACCAAGGACAGGATGAGCGAGTACACCCCCGTGCCCGATCCCGTCCATGGCGGGGGAAAGCTTCCCCAGTACGCCAGGTTTCTCACCGAAGAGCTCAAGCCCTTTATCGACAGCACCTTCAGGACGTCACTGAAACCTGAGGAGACGGGGATAATGGGCTCGTCGCTGGGAGGCCTTTCAGCACTCTATCTCGGGTGGAAATACCCCGCTACCTTCGGCCTCGTGGGAGCCCTCTCGCCTTCGATATGGTGGGCCGGGAAGCAGATCGTCGATATGATAGCGGAAGACCCCGCCTCGAAAGGGCCCTCAAAAATCTGGCTTGACATCGGCACCAGGGAGAGCGACCAGGATGACAACCAGAACGGCATCTGCGACGCCGTCGAGGACACGCGGGATATGGGGAACGTGTTCCTCAGGAAGGGATATGCCTTCGGCAAAGAGCTTTTTTACTTCGAGGACCCCGGCGCCACTCACAACGAATGGTCCTGGTCACAGCGTGTCGATAAGGCCCTCACGGCCCTCTATGGCAGGGAGCAGGAACAATAAGGCCTGGGCTTGCCAGGCAAGCGCTGCCCGCGGCAGGAAAGCCGCGGCAGTAATTACGGGAGGAGAGAAGTCATGGACCCTATCAAGCCTGTCAATCAGAAAACAAGCTGGCCGGCCGGAACCCTTCAGGGATTTGGAACCCTCAGGGAAGGGCCTGCTGAAGATCCCCGCGACATCCTGGAGAAGGGGCAGCCTTCACCCTATCCGTCAAGAAGTGAGATTCTCCGCTACAAAGCGGCCCATAAGACCGCATCCTCTGAATCCGAGGGCTTCCACCTCTATTCCCACCGCTCACACATGGCCTGCCTGGGTCTGGCGCTCGCCCTCCTGGGCTTTGCCGGTGTCGGCTGCGCCCCGACTGCGCAGGCTGCACCGCCACAGGGGCCCGCGCCCCGCGAGCGGGTTATTGATATGAGAAACCCGGTGACCTCCCAGAATCCCAATAGATTCCAGGCCTTCCCCCAGGAAGCTCCGCCGCTTGACCCTGGCCCTGCGCCCCGATGGCCCTCAACGATAAACGTCCCCTCGATGCCCTCCATGGAGCTGCCACCAGGCATGGAGATGCCACCCGGCATGGAGCTCCCGCCTGACATGCAGGACTCAGCCAGCTTCCTCCAGCAGATGATGAAGGCCAAGCAGGATGCCCTGAGGCGCGCCGCCGAGGCCAACGCCACCAATCCCGTGAAACCTGACAAAAACGAGGCAAAAACCGGTACTCTCAGCGTGAATGCCCATGGCTACGAGCAAAACGGTGAATATCATCCCGTGAAGTCAATAAAGATAACGGAATATGGCAACTACAAGAACAGGACCTCCGAGCAGTTCAGCAACTACGGCCATAATCCCGAGCAGAGCCTCTCCCTGGGAACGGCCAAGGAAGGCAAATGGTACACCGTGACGGTGAATTGGGAAGGCGGCGCCTCGAGGACATACGATGTGAAGATGGACGGCACCTCGGAGACTTTCAACGCGTGGTATAACTGACAGGAGAAGGCTTCACCGGGTATCCTTCTTCTTTATCTTCAGGCCACCGATGATCAGGAACTGGTCTTCTTCGACAATCTTTTTTTCATCAGGCTTTTCCACGGGCCCGGCCTCTGCCATCTCAAGCACTCTTTCCCTGAAGTATTCGGCCTCATGGGGATTTGAAAGCTCCGCCGCGATGCTCTCCCTGGTCTCGCCATCCCTCCTGGGATGCATGAAATAGAGAGAGCCGTCGCGATCCCCGGCGAAAATGAATCCGCCTTTGGGCGTGATGGCGGGTCCATGCCACTGGCCCAGTTCCCCGAGGGGAGCGCTGTCCTCCCAGAGGGTCTTCCCATCGGCGCCAAATTTCCTCATGAACACCGTCTTGTGGTCATGGCCCTGAGAGAGCGTGTAAATCTCGTCGTTGATGACCCTGAAGTCCAGCAGGTGGGAATCTTTTGCATCCTTTTCCCACAGAACACTGCCTGTTTCAGCATCGATCTTCGCAAGCCTGTTCCTGGACCACCCGTTGTCAATGCCATAAAGGGAGCTGCCGTCCCTCGAGGGCTGGAAGCCGTAATATTCCTTGCTGGTGATGGCCCACTTCTGAGTGTAGTTCCCCGGCTTCCTGCTTGAAGGGGTGAGGGCTCTCACGCCGCCCCCCTCGATGTTCATTACCATGGTGGCGTCCTTCTGGAAGACGATATCCCGGGGGCGCCCTTCCATGGCCATCACACCCTTTTCCTTGCCGTCGCGGGAGAATTTATGGAGCGCAAAGGCGCCATGATCATCGGTCACGGCGTAGACGCTGCCGTCGGGGCCCTCGAAGACGCCGTGCTTCTGGAGGTGCGGGAGCTCCCTGTGCCAGAGGGGCCTGTTGGTCGAGGGCTCGAGGGCCACGAGGTAATCCTTGTCATCGGAGGCGTTCTGTGGGGAGAGCACGAAGGCATAATTGGCTTTCACCCCGCACCTGAAGTCGTTGACCCTTCCGAAGTCGGCATGGTACGAGGCAAGGTCCATGTCGGCAACAAAATCGAGGCTTTCATCGAAGGACTTCACGTGGGAGGAGAGGCCGTCGGTGATATAGGTCCTCGAGCCGTCGAAAGATGCGGTGATCCTCTGGGCATACTGCTGGCCTATCTTATTCACGTCGGGCTTTTCAATGACTCCCTTTTCTGGGCTCACGAAGACTGCAGTCCCCTTGAGTGTGCCGCAGTTGTTCCTGAGGGGGAGGATCAGGACCTTGTCGCCGCCGGCGCATATGATCTTTTCATACTCGCCTCTCTCCCCTTCCTCGAGGAGCGGGGCTTTCCAGCCTGCTGAATTCCCGAAGAGCACCGGCGTGCTGGTAAACTTCCTGTCGTTTTCCAGAGCCTTCTCGTACTCCTTTGCTGTGGCCCCGAAGAGGCCCGAGGCTGCCGACGCCGCATCCCGCATCACCGCCGCCGTGCCCGGTGTAAACGAATCCGAAGGCGCGGGCGCTGCCATGTCCTGCCCGGGAGGCTCTCCCTTGGGAGCAAGGGGCGGCATTGCCATCGACGGGCTGTGAGCGGTGCCGGGGGGATAGAGTTCCATGCAAGCCTCCTGGTATCCATATTATATGAATTCCCGGAAAAGATCAAGCCTTTACCGCGGAGAGCCGCTGCATATAGTCCCTTCCAGAAATCTGCTGGGGCCCGTGTAATTGGGCTACCCATCTGAAGCGATCATGCGATTGTAGTCTTTGTATCTCCTGCAGGTGATCCATCACTCCGCGGCCGGCATCCCCAAAAGGCCTGGTGAAAAAGCGGGAACAAAGGGAAAGGGGGAGAACTCTTTCACCATGGGGAGCCTTTTCGTGAGCAGCAAGAAGAGGGAGGCCTGCCTCGCCGAGGGGCTTGAGCGCCTCAGCAGGGAGGACTTCGACGGGGCCATCACCTGCTTTGACCGCTATATCAGGGTCAGGCCCCGCGATGAGCTTCCCTACTGTTACCGCGGCTATGCCCATTTGAAGAGAGGATGCTATGACCGGGCCGTCAGCGATCTTACCAGGGCTATCTCGCTCTGGGACTTTCGCACCTTCATGGTGAGCCTTTATTATGACAGGGGCCGAGCCTTTGAAGGGATGGGCGACCTTGAGCGCGCGCAGGCCGATTACGAGAAGTACCTGGAGTTGTCCGATCCGGATAATTCATGGGATGAGAAGGCTGTGGCTGACGCACGAGGCCGTCTCAATGAAATCTACCGGAAAAAGGGCTGGAATCCTAAGTATCCTTCCTTTTCCTGAAGGGGAAGAGGGACTCCAGGCGGATCTCCTTCAGGAATACCCCGTACTTTTTCATGGAGCCCTCTGGCTTTCCCGTGAGCTCGCAGAGAATTCCCCTCACCTGGGCGGCGCTCTGGTTCTGCGCATACCGCATAAGGGCTTTCAGCCCGATATCCCGCCTTTTTCCTCGCACCGACGCACCGCTTCCCGGAATTTTTCTCTCTTTACCCCCCTTTCACCGCTTTCGCCGGGAAATTTCTGGACTTTTCCGGAAATTTCTTGTATAATTCCTTCGGAAGCCGCGGGGCGCCGGGATCTCGCTTCCTATCCTCAATATCGGGATTGCTTATCTCAAAGGGGCCAGAGGTAAACGCCTTAACTGACGATGGAGTGATGCCTCTCCACGAAGCAGCCAGAGCAATGTTTTTCCGGAGTGAAAGTCACCACAGTTTAAAATCAAGCGAGGAGATTGCCCTATGAAACTTGATAAATCGCTGCTTACTTTGTTTTTAGTCTTTCTTGCAGCGCTGCCCGTCTATTCATTCAGCACATTCCGCCCGCTGGGAGGCACGGTGCATGAGAGCATTACCAGAGCTGCAGTCGGCTCTTATTTTACCCAGGAGACATTCGGTTTTATTGATACAGGAAACACCGATCAGGACAGAGTACCGCATTATTTAATGGCGCCGACGCATCATTTCGATGACAACAGCATAGACGGATCGCTTGATTATGCTGATACTCAGTATGTAAACGCGATATCTGCCGCGGGTTCCGCCGATGAAAGCATCACGGGCAGAAATAAGGCACTTGAATATCTGGGCCATCTTTTTCATACCGTTCAGGATTTTTACGCGCATTCCAATTATGTGGAGCTCTGTCTTAAAAAAGGCATAAAGCCGGAAAACATAAAACCGCTTTATCTATTTGGCACACAGTTGAATTCCCCCCCGGCGGGCCTGAAGACCGGTTATTTCTATTTTTCAAACGTTTACAGCAACGAAAAGCTGAGGCCGCGCAAGGTATGTATTGACGGCCTGCGCGCAGAGCATCCTCGCCTTAAATTCGCCGATGACGCCGAATACAAGCTCCTTAACAATTCTTACAAAGGCGCCATCGATTACATGACAGGCGATTACACCCTCATTCACGAGGATGTCAATAAAGACGACGAGTCCACAAGAGAAGGCGCGCTAAAAGTGCCAGGCTCAAATTATACCCTTTATGCTATCGCCAGAAAAGTAGCAATAGAAGAAACGCGCGCGCAGTGGAACAGGTTCATTGAAGAGATAAAGAAGGAATATCCAGGCAAGGCCACCGCCATTATCAACGCGCTCACCGGGAAGGCAAAACCAAAACCGGCTGCGTCTCCGGTTCCGACGCCGGTGCCAACTGGCGGCAGTACGCAGATAGAGGGGGAAAAGCATCTTTCGGTCGCTTTATCTGCAGCAAAGACAACCATCAAGCCCGGTGAGAAAGTCACGGTGAAGGCGAATGTTACGGGTGGGAAGCCGCGCTATGAATATGCATGGATTTTGGACAACAACCCGCCAAACACCAAGCTGAATTCTATGGATCAGATTGATATCACTGTGGGGGGGCCGGGGAGGCATACGCTTCTCGTCATCGTCAAGGACGCTTCAAATCCACGTCTTGAGGCCCGGGATACCGTCGCATTTACCACCCCGGCGCCGGAAACAAAGCCTCTCGCGGTGTCGTTATCTGCAGCCAGGACAACGGCCCGGCCCGGCGAAAAAGTCACCGTGAAAGCAGGTGTCTCCGGGGGGAAGCCGCCCTATGAATATGCATGGACTTTCAGCGGTGTGCCAAGCACTGGATGCAACGTGCCTTCAGTTGATATTACCTTGCCGGGGCCTGGCAAACATACGCTCGTGGTCATTGTCAAAGATGCCTCAAGCCCCCGCCTCGAGGCCAATGGAGCAGTGACGATCACTGCCGTTGCGCCTGCGGCCAGGCCTGAAACAGTGCCTGAGACCAGGCCGGAAACCAGGCCTCTCTCTGTCACTTTATCTGCAAGCAAGACCACGGTAAAACCTGGAGAGAAAGTCGCCTTCACTGCAAAAGCGCAGGGAGGGGTTAAAGATTACAGCTATTCATGGTTTCTGGATGGAAGACTCGCTACAGGAGCACAACACAGTCTTACAAACAACAAAGCCGTTTTCAAGAATCCAGGTGACCATACGGTAAAAGTCCATGTGCAGGACGAGGCGGACTCCGTCCAGGAAGCATCTGTAGTTATAAGGGTAAAAGCGGCTGTACCTGCTCCGCCCGTTGAAAAGCCTCTAAAAGTGACGCTTTCAGCCGGGAAGGCCAGAGCACAAGTCGGCGAGACAATCCAGCTTTATGCCAAAGCGACAGGCGGCTCACAGAAATATACCTACAGGTGGTCGGTGAATGGAAAAACTTACCAGGGAGCAAAACACGAGCTTCCAAGCAACAAGGCCAAATTCAAGAATCCGGGCAAATACACTGTTGCGGTATATGTCACTGATGCCAGGGATTCTGCGATTACTGCAGAGGATGCTGTTGCAATCGATGTGATAGAAGCGCCTCAACCACCGCGGAGAACTCCCGCACCCCCACCGGCACAAAATCCAGACTCGGTATGGAGTCCCTTCGCGGGCCAATGGACCGGTTATTCCAAAGTGGTAAGAAGCAGCAATAAAAGCGATATCGGGCAGAAATTCAAGGCCACCTTGAGCATAGTCCCCTACAAAGACACCTATGCAATTTATATTGGAAGCGACCGATTTGGAAGCCCGGAAGGATACAAAGTGAGCGGAAGCGGCAACACGCTCACTGTCGCATATAAAGGACCTGTGACGGACACTACAGGAAGAACGCACAAGGAAGTCTATTGTGATGCCACACTCAAGTTGACTGTTAATAAAGACAGCCTGACAGGAGGACAATGGATGACAATCACTGATGACTCCACAACTTTCAATATGGTGCTCTCATTAAGCTTTGCAAGATCGAAATGAATAACCTCAGTGTTCCTGAAATAAAGATCCTCTTGCCGGGGCTGAAGGGCTCTGGTTCTGCGCATACCGCATCAGGGCTTTCAGCCCGATATCCCGCCCTTTTCCTCGCACCGACGCACTGCTTCCCGGAATTTTCTTGTATAGTATCTGCGGAGGCCGGGGGGTGCCGAAATCTAGCTTCCTATCCCCATCTCTTCGATTGACAGGACCAGATACTTAGTCTATAATTGAATCATGAAGCGAGTCAACATTCATGATGCCAAGACTCATCTCTCAGAATATATCGATAATCTGAAGGAGAACGACTCACTTATTCTCTGCAGGAGAAACAAGCCAATCGCCGAGATTAAGCTGCTGCAGCAGCCAAAAGAGGGAAAAAGGCCGATGGGACTGGCCAGGAAAATCTTCCATGTTCCTGAGAGCTTTTTTGAAGCTCTCCCTGACGATATCCTGCAGTCCTTTTCAGGAGAGGCTCATGAAACTGCTCCTTGACACATGCACATTCCTGTGGATTATCTCGGGGAGCACGGAGATCTCCCGCAAATGCCGCATCCTGTTCACAGATTCCAGTAATGAGATTTACATGAGCTCTGTTTCTGCATGGGAGATCATCATCAAGAACTCCGCGGGAAGACTGCCTTTGCCCTTGCCGGCAAGGGATTTTGTCCCTCACTACAGGGAGCTCCACGGAATAACGGAACTGCCACTTTACGAAGAGGCAGTTCTTCAACTTTCCAGGCTTCCCGCCGTGCATAAGGATCCCTTCGACAGGATGCTGATATGTCAGTCTATTGCCCACAGCCTCCCGCTGCTTACCCCGGACCCCCTGATCACCCAGTATCCCGTGAGAACAATCTGGTAGCCTGTGAATCCTGCCGTGCCCTCATGAGAGGAGTACCTTCACAAAAGGGGAAGTATCTCCCAGAAAGGCTTACCGGAACAGGGCATGAACCAGGCTCACGGAACTCAAGAGACAAAGGCGCGGCAAAGGCTTCCCTGGAATGCTTTCACAGGGAAGGGCCACCTCGCCGCCGCCATCCTTCTCGTGATCATGCATTTCTTCTTCCTCCTCTCCTTTCTTGAGCCTGCCATCTCGACGCCTGACGCCAACGGCTACCTGGTCCAGGCAAGGCTCATTGCCCGCGAGGGGAGGACTTTTCTCACCACCGAGTCTCCCGTGCAGTATGTCGGTTTCCACTGGCTCTATGACGGGAAGAGGCGCTACTTCAGCAGATATCCCCCGGGCCTTCCGGCGATAACGGCCCCCTTCTACAAAGCCTTCGGGCCGGAGCGGGTGCTTGTGCTCCCTCTCATCATGGCTTCACTGACCCTCCTGGGGCTTTTCCTTCTTTGCCGATCCTGGATTGGTGAATCATGGGCGCTCCTCGCCGCCGCGCTGATGGCGGTAAATCCTTTTGCCAACGAGCATGCCCTTGTTCACGACTCCCATACCTCAGTCTCCTTTTTCCTTGTATGGGGTCTTTACTGCCTCTTCCAGTGGAGGAAAACCTTCTCCCCCCTCTGGAGCTTTACCGGCGGGCTCTTTCTGGGGATAATCCCTGCCATACACTATCCTGAGGCACTGTTTCTGCCTGCCCTTGCGGTATATATGCTGGTCACGGTCAGGAGCCCCGGGCAAGATCTGAAATCCCTGGCGGCATGCCTCTCCGGCGCCGCTCTCCCCCTTCTGCTGCTGGGTCTTCGAAACCAGGGAGCCTTCGGCGCTTTCTGGAAAACAGGCTACGGACTCTCAGATCACCTGGCGGTGTCTTTCGGCATCTCCTTTTTCCTCCAGAACTTTCTTCCCTACCTGCAGAAGCTGATGAGCGAGGGGTGCGGCCTCCTGTTCGTGCCGGGCTTCCTTGGAATCGTGGCCATGAGCGCTCAGGAGGATACCTGGAAAGAGGGGCTCTTCTTCAGCCTCCTTGTGGTCCCTGTCACGGCGCTCTACATGGCATACAGCTTCAGGGCCGATCCTCAGTCAATGCGCTTCCTGATCCCCACTTTCTATCTCTACACGGCTGCGGGAGTGTGGTTCCTGAAGATGGCCTGTGACAGGAGCAGCCTCGCCGCGGTGCCTGCAGTCTCGGCGCTCCTCGTGCTCAATACCCTCTGGGGAATCCCCCTTTCCCTGCATTCGCTTGAGCCACTCCGTTTCAGGAGCGCCATCCTCGCCGGAATAACCACCGTGCTTGAAAAGCATGCCGCGCCGGGGACCGTGGTGATAGCTCCCGATGGCATCAACCAGCACCTCGATTTCCTGGGCCGCTGGCACCTGGCTGACGGAACTTCCCTCACAGACCGCACAACCTTTCCAGAGCCGTTCTATGGCCACTTCACGCCCCGCAGAGGCCCTGAACTGTTCAGGAACGAAGAAGGATTGAAAAAATACAGGGATCTCAAAGGGAAGAACCTCCGGGACGCTTTTTCCGGCGATCTGTGGAGCTGGGCCGGAGGCACCGGCAGGGTCTGCTGGCTTGCCAGGGAGCACGAGCTTGAGAGCCTGAGGCCCTCCCTCGGGGAAAATGAGAAGATGACCGTCATTGAGAGCATTCCCATCCCCAGGGTGCCTTCCCACAGCGACCCTGCCGCAGCGGGGGGACCGCCCGGGCCTCCCCCCGACATGCCCGGGATGAGGGCAGGACCGCCTGGCCCCGTGGGGCCGGGAAATATTTTTGACCTCACCCTTGACGGGAAACCCCTCCTGCTGGTGAAGTGGGAGCGGTAACAAGATGTGAAAATCCTGGACAGCTAAAGGGTTTACAGGTTTTGCAAGGTGAGAAGAACAAGCCGGGAGCAGCTATGGCCTTGACATGTCCACAGTGCCGGAGAGAAAATGACCCTGAAAGCCCTGCCTGCACAGGGTGCGGCACCCCCTTGGTGCTCTATACCCTGGAAAACCGCTACCATGTCCACAGGATTATCAAATCGGGCTCCATGGGGTGCGTGTACCACGCCTGGGACTCAAGGCTCAAGACACCGGTTGCCCTCAAGAAAATGCTCTCTACCTTCGCAACGCCGGAAGAACGGCAGTACGCAGAGGAGCGCTTCAGGGACGAGGCTACGCTTCTCTCGCGCCTCCATCATGGCGGCCTTCCCAGGGTCATCGACTACTTTACTGCGCCCGACCCCGATTCCCCGCAGGCCGCCCACTACCTGGTGATGACTTTCATCGAGGGGAAGGATCTCGACACCCTCATCAGGGAGCGGGGCGGCAAGCCCTTCCCCTTCGACGAGGCAAGGCGCCTCTTCGCGCAGGTCCTGGAAATCCTGGAGTATCTCCACCGGCAGGACCCTCCGGTGATCTACCGCGATATCAAGCCTTCAAACGTGATGCTCCGCGAGGACAAGGTCTTTCTTGTGGACTTCGGTATCGCGCGCCTCTTCATCCCGCAGAAAAAAGGCACGGCCATCGGGACGCCGGGATATGCCGCCCCGGAGCAGTACAAGGGGCAGGCCGAGCCCCGGAGCGACCTCTATTCCCTGGGGGCCCTCATGCATTACCTCTTCACCGGCCTCGACCCCGAGGGAAGCGCGGCGACCCTCTTCACCTTCGAGGCCCCGTCGAAGCTCAACCCCGCTGTCCCTGAATACTTGAGCGACCTCGTGCTCTCTATGGTGGACCTGGTGCCACAGAACAGGCCCTCATCGGCCCGGGAGGTCTTGGCCATGCTCGCGGGGACCTTTGTGCAGCCTGCAGGCCCACCCCCTTCAGCCCTCCCTGCCCATCTCCCCCTGGTGACAAGGCAGATCGCCATCGCCAGGCCGGGAGGCGGCCAGAAGATAACGACCATCATCTATAAGGATATCTTTGATGCCGTGAGGAGAAGGGACCTCGAGGCCGTATCGGAGTTCCTTAACAGGAGCATCCCCGTGAACATCGGCGATCGCGAGGGGCGCACCCCCCTCCATATAGCGGCCTGGTACGGCCAGCTGGCCATTGCGGAGCTCCTCCTCTCCCGGGGCGCCGCCCTCAACAAGTCCGACAGGGAAGGAAAGACGCCCCTCCACATGGCAGCGTGGTACGGCCATCCCGACACGGCAGCCCTTCTCATTGAAAAGGGCGCCAAGGTGAACGCCGAAGATTCCTCAGGGTGGACGCCCCTGCGTCTGGCAGCACAGAACGGCCTGCTGGAAATTGTCGAGCTCCTGGTGAGCAGGGGCGCCAAGGTGAATATTCTCGACAAAGAAGGGCTCTCGCCACTTTACTGGGCACTCTGGACCAATCACAGGGAAACGGCGGAGTTTCTCATCGGCCACGGCGCTGATGTGAACTGGAAAAATGATGAGGGAAGAACATACCTTCACCTGGCGGCGCAGCACAACAGGTGCGACATGGCCGAGGTGCTTCTTTCCCGCCATGCCGAGGTGAATGCCGCCGACCCCCTGGGAACCACTCCCCTCCATCTTGCCGCGAGGGGAGGCTTCACCGTCATTGCGGAAACACTCCTGCTCCATGGAGCCGCCGCTGCACAAGGAGACGGGAGCGCCGTCACTCCCCTCCACGTGGCTGCAGTGTGGGGCCATGAAGACTTCGCCGCGCTGCTCCTGAAAAACGGCCATGAGGTAAATGTCCGCGACGATACAGGGAGCACGCCCCTCCACAGGGCGGCTCAGAACGGCCGTAAGAAAATCGCTGCCATCCTTATCGCAAAAGGTGCCGATATTCATGGGAAAGACAGGGAGGGCAGGACAGCCCTTCACCTGGCGGCGGCTTGCGGCACCAGCGATGTGGCGGCCCTTCTTCTGCTCAGGGGCGCCGACTTCAGCATACCCGACCGCATGGGCATCACTCCCCTCGCCGCGGCAGAGCAGGAAGGCCACAGGAATATCATGTCCCTCATGCTTTACAGCAGCCTCTCCCTCTCAGACAAGGAGATCCCCTTCAACGAGAAAATCACCTCCATGATCATAAAAGGGCAGATGAAGCTCACCGATTTTCTCTCACAGCCCCATATGACTGAGAAATACGCAGCCCTCATCTCCCGGGGGAAAGACCGCTTCATGGCCCTGCTCAAGAAATACCTTGAAAAACAGCCGAAAGAGGGATAAAAAAAGCCCCTCCCGTGAGAGGGGCCTGCTTCAATGAACGGGATAGAAACTATCGCAGAACTTCCTTGAGATTATCGATGACAAGCCTCCCATCGGGGCCGCGGTGTGTTGCCACATCGACGGTAAACTTCCAGGAGCCTCCCAGATCAGAGCCATAGGCCACCACGCGGTGAGTGCCCTCCTTATCTTCCTTGAGGTCATGTTTCAGGCCCCTCTTGAGATCGGCAAAGGAGACTACGCTCCCGCTCTTTTCAAACTTCTGTGCGAATTCCTCGCCTGCCCTCACCTTGACACCGTAGCGCGACGTAATTCCACCCAGGAGGTCGTGCTTTGCCGTATCCGTCACCAGGTGCGCCACACCGTCGCCAATTTTTCCGCCGATATGGGCTCCCGTCTTCGCACCGCCAAGGCTCCCCTTGAGGGCGCCTTTGATTCCCGTATAGAGGCCATGAAGGGCCGGCACCAGGGCCGAGCCAAGGGCGGCACCGGCAATGGGGCCTGCCACGAGGCCGGCGACAGCGCCGGCAGCGCCGGCCACGAAAGCCCCGGCAACGGCGCATGCAGCAATGCCGCTCACCGCTCCGGCAGTACGGAGCACCTTCGAGATATTTGCGGCAGTCTTGGGCACGTCGGCGGTGGCGCTTTCTTTCACGGTGCCGCAGGCCGCGCCGGGCACCAGGCCCGCCACGCCGCCGGTGAGCTTTCCGAGGCCGTAAAGGGCTTTATGGATAAAATTCCTCCCGCCGGGATCTTTCCCTATGACAACGCTGTCCTGTGATTCAGCGGAAGCTCCTTCTTTTCCAGGACAGGCGGGGGTGGAGTGAGCGGGGGTTGGATTGGCAGGGGCGCTTGAGACTGAATGGAGAGAGATCATGCTATACCTCCTGAATGTTTTCTGATCCCCTCCACTTATTGGCAGTTTTTACTGCTCTCATCTTTGTCTGTATATTTATTATAGCACATCCCACTCCGGATGTAAAGGGATTCGATAAAATTTAACAACTGGCGCACTCAGACGACCTGCCGGAAAAGCAGCGGTCCTTCAGGCCAAGAAGCACCGGCCACGTGGAGGGATTCTGCTCCCCGTAAGGAATATATCAGGGAATAACGCCCGGGGAGTCCTGAGAGCAAGCCCGGGAGGAAAATCCCGCACCCTTAAGGAGGAACTTCCATGAGAACCCTGATTGCGCTGTGCACCCTGTTCCTTTTCCTCACCTGTGCCGTTGCCCATGGCGGTACCATAAAAGTCCTCAACGAAAGTGATCCCGGCAGCAAGGTGGACATCGAGAAATACGTCACCAGGGGAAAGATCACCATCTTTGACTTCTTTGCCACATGGTGCGGGCCCTGTAACGACATTGCGCCGTACCTGGAAAAACTCCAGAAGGACCGCCATGACGTGCAGGTCCACAAGATTGACATAAAAGAATGGGGCTCTCCGGTATGCACGCAGTACGACATCAAGTCGGTGCCCAACTTCAGGGTCTACGATTCTAACGGAAAGCTTCAATACCAGGGCAAAGAGGCCTACCAGCAGGTGATACTGATGATCAAGGGCGCCGGGGGAAAATGACAGGAAAGGATCGTTAAGCAATGCTTGACAGTGAGCAGTTAAAAAGAGGGGCCGAAGCCATTGCTGAAGCCGAGGCCATTGTCATCACCGCGGGAGCGGGAATGGGCGTGGACTCGGGCCTCCCCGATTTCAGGGGAAACGAGGGCTTCTGGAATGCCTACCCGCCTTACCGGCACCTGGGGAAATCCTTCATGGAGATGGCCAATCCCCACTGGTTCTCCAAGGATCCCTCGTACGCCTGGGGGTTCTATGGCCACCGCAGGAACCTCTACCGCGCCACAAAGCCCCACGAGGGCTTCAGTATCCTTCTTGCATGGGCCTCTTCAAAGCCCCTCTCGTACTTTGTCTTCACCTCAAATGTGGACACCCATTTCCATAAGGCAGGCTTTGACGGCGACAGGATCGTGGAGTGCCATGGCTCCATAGAATGGGACCAGTGCTTCGAGGACTGCTCCAGTCACATCTTCCCGGCAGCGCCGGAACCGGTCATCATCGATGAAAGCACCATGCAGGCCCGGCCGCCCCTCCCCTCATGCCCTCACTGCAAAGGGCTCTCAAGGCCCAACATCCTCATGTTCGGTGATTTCGGGTGGCTGAGCCACAGGGAGCACGAGCAGTACTCTCGCCTCGAAGAGTGGCTCCGCGCCGTGAAAGGAAAAAAAATGGCCGTCATCGAATGCGGCGCGGGAATCAGCATCCCGACAGTGCGCCATTTCAGCGAATCACTGCTTGACCGGGCCGAGAGCACGACTCTCATAAGGATAAATGTCCGTGATCCCCAGGCTCCCTACGGCCAGGTGAGCCTCCCGGGAGGGGCTCTTGCATCCCTCCAGGAGCTTGACACCCTCATCAAAGCATAAGCCTACCGCTTGCCGCCTTTTTATGGCATCTTGTCGGAGGATATGCTATAATGACGTCAACCTGCATGACAGGAATTCCCTGCCAGCACGCCGGGACTCCGGCAGGAAAAGAACCGGGAGGTAGCTGATGATAAGCCAGTCCGTCACTTCACCGTCTCTCCATGCTCAATCCCTGAATTCCGCGGGGGCCCCGTCACCGTCGCCTGCCGAGGGCCAGGCAGCCCTGAAAGGCGACAGCGTCGCTCTCAGCGGGAACGTCAGGGAGGCCGAGACAGGGCTCATCAAGTACGCGAAGCCTGCGGCGGGGATAGCTTCACTGGCCGCGATGGGGACCATCATGTCGCAGCAGGCAGTCATGCTCCCCGGGACGCCCGCTTCGGTGGTGGCCGGAACTGTAGCGGGGGCCGTGGGAGGCCTCGCGGGAGGCTCTTCCTCCAAGGCAGTCCGCATGCTCACCCTCGCTGTCGAGGGCGCCATTACGGGCGCTGCGGCAGGCATCCGGATAGGAGGATCCCTCGTCTCCGGGATGGAAGCCCTTGTGACCGCCTCGATAGGAGGCGCCGTAGGCCTCGTGGCAGGAGGCATCTCAGGAGCCCTCATCGGCCGCAAAGCCGGGAAAAAGGCGGCGCAGGCCATTGCTACCGCGGGAGGAGCCGTAGCGGGAGGCATTGCGGCTTACTCGGGCATGACTGACCTTACCTTCGCCAAATTCGGCTTCGAGGTGATGGGCAGAATGATCACCGGCCATTAGGACCGCTCTTCACGAACAAAAAGCCCCGCCGCATATGACGGGGCTTTTTTATCAGCCTTTCTGGCGGGCTCCTCTCGCGCTAAGCCTTGACGCCCACTATCTCGTCGGCTTTCCCCGCCGACCCGAGGACCTCGGTATTCTTCCTTATGATCATCTTCACGAGCTCATCCCTTGCCGGCCCGAGATACTTTCTGGGGTCGAACTCCGAGGGCTTTTCCCCGAAAACCTTCCGTATCATCGCCGTTATCACGAGCCTTCCGTCGCTGTCGATGTTCACCTTGCACACGGCGCCCCTGGCGGCCCGCCTGATCTGCGCCTCGGAGATTCCCACGGCATCATCCATCTTGCCGCCGTACTTGTTGATCATGGCCACGTACTCAGGAAGTACAGACGAGGCGCCGTGGAGCACGATAGGGAAGCCGGGGATGCGCTTCTCCACCTCTTCCAGGATATCAAAGCGAAGCGGCGGGGGCTCCTCACCGGGCTTCACCTTGAACTTGTAAGCGCCATGGGAGGTGCCTATTGAGATGGCAAGGCTGTCCACGCCTGTCTTATGGACAAACTCCTCAACCTCTTCGGGCCTTGTGTAATGGGTCTTCTCGTGGGAGACTTCGTCTTCGATACCCGCGAGGACACCGAGCTCGCCTTCTACGGTCACGTCGTGGCCGTGGGCGAACTCAACCACTTTCTTCGTGAGGGCAACATTGTCCTCGAAGGAGTGGGACGACCCGTCTATCATGACTGATGAAAAGCCTGTCTCTATGCATGACTTTGCAAGCTCGAAGGTATCGCCATGGTCAAGATGAAGCACCACGGGGATGTTGCTCCCGTAGTCATTGCGCGCCATCTCGACTGCCCCCATGGCCATGTAGCGGAGAAGAGTCTGGTTGGCATACTCCCTGGCCCCCTTGGAGACCTGGAGTATCACGGGCGACTTGCTCTCGGCGCATCCTTTTATGATGGCCTGGAGTTGCTCCATGTTGTTGAAGTTGTAGCCGGGAACGGCAAAACCGCCGGTGATGGCGTGCCTGAACATCTCCCTGCTGTTGGTGAGCCCCAGCTCACGGTAGCTTACAGCTTTTGCCATAGTATCATACCTCTCTTTCCGGGGAATCAGGGCTCCCCTCCCTTATTTTGCAGCGTTCACTTACTTTTCGCGTCCTTCAGATGAGAACAGCCTGATCAGCTCGCTGTGGCCCAGGCGCTTCGCCAGGGCGAAGGCCGAGTCACCGGCGCTGTTCTTGAGGGAGGCATCAGCGCCCCCTTTGAGAAGGAGCCACACGATCTCCTTATTTCCATACCGCGACGCCGTGATGAGGGGCGTAGAGCCGGTGATCTTTTCCGCCGCATTCACCTCGGCGCCATTTTCGATAAGAAGCCTTGCTATCTTGTTGCGGCCGTATTTGGCCACATCGTGGAGAGGCGTCATGCCGTCCCTGTTGATTGCGTTCACGTCGCTCCCCCGCTTCACGAGAAGCACTGCTGAATCATAATGGCCCATATAAGCCGCATGGTGAAGGGCTATATTGCCACTGTTGCTCCGCATATTCACGTCGGCGCCATGAGCAATGAAGAGGGAGAGCACCTCTACAAGCCCATGGAGGGCGGCATTGTGAAGAGGCGAGCGCCCGAAATTATCCTTGTGGCTTATCAGCGAGGGATCCTTGGAAAGCATGGCCTTCAGCTTGATAAGGTTATTCTCCAGCACGGCCTCGTCAAGCTCGTGATGAAAAGTGGTTCCCCATATCTCGGTATGCTGCTCCCCCTCCATGACTCCTCCTTGCCGTGCTCTGCCTTCCAGTAAATATTCAGCCACAGGCCTCGAAAAACCTGTCGAAATGGTAACATTTGCTTAATTGCATTAGATCATCACGGGGTGGTATCCTTATAAGGGAGATTTTTATTTTACTGTGTACAGGGGAGAGTGCCGCCATGATAAGAGACGTATCGCAGAACTTCCAGGACCGCGCAAAGCCCATCGAAAGCCCCAGGAAGGAAGCGGCAAAAGAGGGAGAGCCCGCCGAGCCGCAGGATTCAATACTCATCTGTGACGGAAAGGCTCTTGGCGAGGCCGCCGGGCAGGCCGGCACCGCGGTGAGCACCGCAGCTCCCACGCGGCTCCAGCGCCTTGGGACGGCCATAAGTGAAAAAGCCCACTCCCACGCGGAATTCCTCGATGAGCACAAGGTCCTCAATGACTCCCTCGCCACCATGGAGACTATTGCCAAGGGTATCAAGGCCTTTCCCAAGTTCATCTACCCTTCGTTTTACAAGATGACCTCCCAGGAGGCGGGGTTTGTGATGAACACCCTCGACAAGCTCCCTCTCAAGGATGTGAACTCCGTCACCAGGATGGAGATACTGCCTGACCTCCAGGACGCCGCGGGCCTTGCCTACCGGAGCCCCGCCGATCCCCTTATCCAGCTCTCGCGCTCCCAGATGGACCTCTCCCCCCACTGGGCAGAAACGGTCACCATCCACGAGACGGGCCACACCAAGGACTACGGCACCGCCCTTTTCGGCCTTTTCGGTCATGAGAGCTCAAAGAGCCCCCTGTGGGGAAAGCCCCCTTACATCTCCGATTATGCCAAGACCAACCACTGGGAGGACTTTGCCGAGACTTACGCCAACTACCACCTCCACCCCGAGACGCTCAAAGAGCAGTGCCCTGAGAAATACGCCCGCATGGAGGAACTGGAGAAGCTGGGCACCTTTGACAAGCTCATCGACCAGAAAGCCTTCAGGGAAACCGGGAAATACATAGGCCAGAAGCTCGGAGGGATCCCCTACCTCCGCACGGGAGTGAGCCTCCTCTCCTACATGATTGGCTTCATGCAGATAATAAAAGGTGTCGGCGAGCTGGAGCAGGCCCACAAGTCTGGCGACGTGCAGAAAAAGATGGACGGGACCCTCAACATCGCCGCAGGCGCGTGCTTCGCTTCAAAGCTTTTCTGCGTCGCAGGCCTTGCCGTTGACGGTGCAAAACAGGCCCTCGACAGGGCCATCACCAAGGGAGAAATCACTGCCGAGCAGGGCAACGCCGTCGTGCAGAGCACCGTCGGCGCCATAGGCGGCCCCCTGGCGGCAATTGGGAACTGGATCAGGGAGAAGATATTCCACCATGCTCCCCACCAGGGAGAGGCCCCGCAGCAGAAGCCCCCTCAGGAGGGCAAGGATATCACCATCGGCACGCTTGCCAAGGCGGCAAGCATAGGAATCGGCGGTGCCGCGGGTTCTCTCGCGGGCGGAATCGTGGGCCCCTACCTGGGAGTTATGGCAGGATTCAGCGTGGGAGGCCCCCTGGGAGGCGTCATAGGCCTCCTTGCCGGGACGATGGTAGGGGTTTATACCGGGAACAGGGCCGGCGGCGATATCGGAGGCCTTATCGGGGATCTCATGGTATCCCACAAAGCTGCCAGGGAAGCGCCATCACCGGGATAAAGCCACCCCGGGGAATCCTTTCAGCCCTCGAGAGGGATCGAAGGCAAAGCTTCATCGGCTGCAGTGCCGTATAAAAGCACGGGCTTCACTCTGCCCGGCACAGAGAGTATCCTCACAGAGACCCCGAAGACTTCCTCTATGATCTGCCCCGTAAAGACCTGCTCCACGGGGCCTGACTCTCTCACCTCGCCGTGTGAAAGAAAGACAAGGCGGCTGCAGTATGCCGAGGCGAGGTTCAGGTCATGGAGCGAGGTGATGATGGTAATTCCCTGTTCCCGATTCAGCTTCTTGAGCAGTTCCATGAGCTCGAGCTGGTAGCGGATATCGAGATGGGACGTGGGCTCATCAAGGAGAAGAATTGACGCCTCCTGGGCCAGGGCCTGGGCAACCATCACCCGCTGGAGCTCTCCCCCCGAAAGGGCTGTCACGGCGCGGTCAGCGAGCTCCCGGGTCCCCGTAAAGGCCATGACCTGCCTTACCACCTCCTCGTCGCGGGCCGTGGCAAATCCAAGGGCGCCCTGGTGCGCGAAGCGGCCCATCATGACAAAGTCGCGGCAGGGAAAAGGGAACTCGCCGTAAAAGTCCTGGGGAACAAAGCTGATGAGGCGCGCCCTCTGCCGGGGGCTCAGAGCCGACACGGCAGCCCCGTTGCAGGCGACCTCTCCCCGGGCGGGAGCGGCCACGCCTGCAAGAAGCCTCAAGAGCGTTGACTTTCCCGAGCCGTTGGGGCCCAGCACGCCATGGATCAATCCCCCCTCAAAGCAGAGTGTCACGCTCCTGAGGGCTTCGTGGCGCCCATAACGGAAATCGAGATCTTTCACCTCAAGCTGTCCCACGGCAACCTCCTTACCCCTCGCGTCGGTCCCTTCTCATCTTCATAATCCAGAAAAATATGGGTGCCCCGCAGAGTGCCGTGATGACTCCCACGGGAATCTCCTCTGGAGCGAACATGGTGCGCGCAACAGTGTCGGTAGCCATAAGAAAGACGGCTCCTCCGAAAAGGCTTGCCACGAGGAGCAGGCGGTGATCGGGCCCCACAATCCTCCTCATCACATGAGGTATCATGAGGCCTACGAAGCCCACGAGGCCGCACACCGACACCGCTGCCGCCGTCACTAGAGAAGCGGAGAATATGATGATGACTTTCGCCTTCTCCACGGGAAGCCCCCTGCTTGACGCCGCTTCATCTCCCATGGAGAGCACGTTGAGGTGGTGGGAGCACCCGTAAAGGACGAGAGTCCCCAGGAGCCAGTATGGCGCCATCAGTGCGACGTAGCTCCAGCTCTCCCTCCCTGAGAAGCTCCCCATAAGCCAGAAGACAATCCGCGGGAGGTCCTCGCCTGCGACTGTCATGAGAAGAGAGATAAGGGCCCCGGCAAAGGCTCCCACGATGACGCCGGAGAGCAGAAAGGTGTCAAGGGGGAGCCTCCCTTCCCTCAGGGAGATCCCGTACACCAGAAGCATGGCGCCAAGGGATCCCAGAAAAGCCATGAGAGGGACCGCAGAGATCCCCCCTATGGGCTGCCCGAAACCCCATACAATGGAGAGGGAGGCTCCAAGGGCGGCACCCGACGAGGTGCCGATAATATAGGGATCGGCCAGCGGATTCCTGAGGAGGGCCTGGAAGGCTGTCCCCGCCATGGAGAGCGCAGCGCCTGCAAGAACGCAGAGGATGATGCGGGGAAGGCGTATCTGGAAAAGAATGACGCCATGGGGGCTCATCGCGCCCCGTTCTCCGTGCAGCCAGGCACCAAGAAGGCCTGCGGTTTCCTGAAAGCTTATGGGCACCGTCCCCACCGTGAGGGCTGCAGCGAAAACCAGGGAAAAAAGCAGGAAAAAGAGGACAGAAAAGGCGCCGATTCTCAGCCAGAGAGGCCTTCTCTCCATATCATCACCTCATCTTCCGGGTATAGCTGCACTTCGGGGGCAGGGGGGATTTCCTGTCCTGCAGTAAGGTCTTCTGGGGAGGGGTGATCCAGAGTGCCAGGAGCTCCAGGGCCTCGATCATTCTGGGCGTGGGACGGGCGATTATGTCGGGATCGATATGATGGACCCTCCCGCTCCGCACGGCTGAAACAGACTGCCAGGTGCTCCTCCTGAGGACCTCCTCACGCTGCGAAGTCGTAAGAATTATCACCTCGGGGTCCTGCTCCACGACGAACTCAGCACCCACCCTGGGGTATGGCGAGGCTGCCGAAGCGGCGACATTTATCCCGCCGGCACGGGTGATGAGATCATGGAAGAAAGTCTCTTTTCCCGCCGTCATGAGAGGTGAGTCCCAGATCTCCACGAAGACCCTCACGGGCACCCTGCCCCGGGCAGCGACCTTTTTTTCCACGAGCCTTATCCTCCTGTCAATGTCCTGCATGAGGGCCCGGGCCCTTTTCCCGTTCCCCGTGGCACTTCCCAGGATCTCCAGGGACTTCCTGAAATTCTCTATGGTATTGCACTTGAGGAGCAGCACCGGCATGCCGAGCTCCTTGAGACGCCTGGCCGAATCGGGGTTCATTGAGGCGTCGGCCACGACAAGGTCGGGCGAGAGCTTCACTGCCTGCTCCATGTTGACGAGCAGGTCGCCGATACGGGGCAGTCCGCGGGCTTCAGGCGGATAATTGCAATGTCTCGTCACTCCCACCACATTCTTACCCGCGCCCAGGGCAAAAAGAAGCTCTGTAATGCTGGGCGCTGTCGATATTATCCGCCGGGGAACAGAGGGAAAGGCGAGAATATTCCCCGAAGAGTCTTTCACCGAATAGCCTTTGCCCGCGGGAATGGCCATACCATGGAGCGCCCATACCAGCACCAGGACAAGCACTCCTATTCTCACCGCTCTTCCCGGGATTGTACTCCCGGCCCACCTGCAACCCATAAGCCTCTCCATAAAACAAGAATCCCCAGCCTTCACTGAAAAAGCCGAGGATCGCAATAATCCCTCAACCTTTTCTCCGAAGGTCCTCCGGGCACAATCCAGGCAGGTTTCCTGACTTATGGATCACCACGGGCCTGCGCCTTCCCCTGCCGGCAGCACCGAGTGCTGCCTTCAGAGTGGCGTGCTGCAGGCCCCCTCCCCATTTACAGTGGCGGGAACCGTGTTGGACTTAAACCAACTTCCCTTTTCCCTCTCCGGCGACGCCGATCGCCGGAAAGGCACCTGAACTGCCGTGAAAAAAACTCCCTTTATATCCTCTCCTTTATACAGACGCAGATTGCACACCGCTCGGTGTTTACAATGATGACGCCTGGTATGCTCTCTACTGACCTATCTATTGTCGCGGCGCGGCGGGCGCCCCCTGTCGCGGTCGCCCCTTGGTCTTGAAGGGCCCCTGTCCCTGCGGGGAGGCCCCTCCTCGAGGTTATCCGGGGGGATGTTCTCCTCGGGGTTCGCCGAGAGCCCCCGTGCCGTAAGGTTGATTCTCCCCTGGTCGTCTATCTCGATGACCTTTACCGTGATCTCGTCGCCGATCTTGACGGCATCCTCAACGCGGGGGATGCGGCGGTAAGAAAGCTGCGAGATATGGACGAGCCCCTCCTTGCCCGGGAGAAACTCCACAAAGGCGCCGAAATTCATAATTCTTGAGACTCTTCCCAGGTAGATCTCTCCAATCTCTATGTCCCTGGTGAGATCCTCTATCCATTTCCTTGCAGCGTTCCCCGACTCGGGGTTCACCGCCGCAATGAAGACGCGGCCGTCATCTTCGATGTCTATCTTGACGCCGGTTTCCGCTATGATCTTATTGATCATCTTTCCGCCGGGGCCAATGACATCCTTGATCCTGTCAGGGTTGATCATGAGGGTGATGATCCTGGGAGCGTACGGTGAGAGCTCCTCGCGGGGCGCGCTGATGCATTCCTCGATCTTGTTGAGAATGAACATCCGCGCATCGCGGGCCTGGGCAAGGGCTCTCTCCATTATCTCAAAGGATATGCCCTTGATTTTGATATCCATCTGGAGGGCCGTGACGCCTGACCGCGACCCCGCCACCTTGAAATCCATGTCCCCCAGGAAATCCTCAAGGCCCTGGATGTCGGTGAGGACGGCAAAGCCGTCGCCATGCTTGACCAGGCCCATGGCAATCCCTGCGATGGGAGCAGTGATCTTTACCCCCGCGTCCATAAGGGCGAGAGTGCTTGCGCATACACTTGCCATTGAAGTGGAGCCGTTTGATTCCAGCACCTCAGAGACAAGCCTCAGGGCATAAGGAAATTCCTCCACCGAGGGAATCATACCCACGATTGCCCTCTCTGCAAGGGCTCCATGGCCGATCTCCCTTCTCCCGGGGCCTCTCATGGGCTTCACCTCTCCTACGGAGAAAGGAGGGAAGTTGTACTGGTGCATATAGCGCTTTGATTCATCTCCTCCGATACCATCGAGGATCTGCTCCTCGCTCATCGTGCCCAGCGTGAGAATATTCAGCACCTGCGTCTGTCCCCTTGTGAAAAGCCCTGAGCCGTGGGTCCTGGGAAGGATTCCCACCTCGCAGGTAATGGGCCTTATCTCAGTGAGGGTTCTCCCGTCGGGGCGGATCTTTTTCTCCACGATGAGGCGCCTGAACTCCTCTTCCTCGATGGTCTTTTTAATCTGGTCGAAATCAAAGTTCCTGCTGTCGGTGAGGAGCTCCACAAAGGGAGCGCGGGCCTCTTCATCCATGGTCTCCTGGAGAATCGCGAGAAATGCCTCCCTGTTGATGGCTGCCATGGCATTCTCATGGGCTTCCTTTTCTGCAATGATCATCACTTCCGCCACCTTGGCCGTGAGGAGCCTCCGCATCAGAGCTTCAAGCTCCTTGCTGGGCTGATAGACGGGGAATTCACGCTTGGGCTTCCCCACTTTTCCCGCCAGTTCCCCTATAGTGCGGATGACCTTTTTAATCTCCTCGTGGCCAATCCTGAGAGCCTCCATGAGAAGTGATTCTGATACCTCTTCCGCTCCTGCCTCTACCATCATGATGTCTTCCTTTGTCCCCGCCACCACAAGATTGAGGGCGCTCTCTTCCCTCTCCTTGTAAGTGGGATTCACAAGGAAAACGCCGTCCCTGTAGCCGATCCTCACGGCGGCTATCACTTCAGGGAAAGGAATGTCTGAAATGGCGAGAGCCGCCGAGGCCCCGATGATTGCCGGGATATCGGCGTCGTTCTCCTGATCGGACGAGAGAACAAGGGCTGTTATCTGCATGTCATTCCTCAACCCTTTGGGAAACAGGGGCCTGATGGGCCTGTCGATAAGACGGCTCGTGAGAATCGATTTTTCAGAGGGACGGCCTTCCCTCTTGATAAAGCCACCCGGTATCTTTCCCGCGGCATAGAGCTTTTCTTCATAGTCAACCATGAGGGGGAAGAAATCAACGCCTTCCCTGCACCTTTCCGAGCACACTGCCGTCACAATCACCACCGTATCGGCATAGCGAACCATTACGGCGCCGTTTGCCTGCTTGGCCACTTTCCCCGTTTCCAGGACAAGTCTTCTTCCTGCCACATCCACTTCCATGACGCATTGCTTTTCTCCCATACTTTCCTGCACCTTCACTTATTGCTTTCCTCCAATACAGATATAATCGTCACCTGAGTCTCTCCACAGGCAATAGCCATGTCCCGGAACTTCCGATACATGGCGGCATGCAGTGGCATAAGACAGAGGTAAAAGTCTTCAGCTATCTTCTCAGGCCGAGGTTCTTCACCATGGCGCGATACTGCTCAATGTTTCTGCTCATCAGGTAGTTGAGAAGCCTTCTTCTCTGGCCCACCATCATGAGAAGGCCGCGGCGGGAGTGGTGATCTTTCTTGTGCACCTTGAGATGGTCGGTGAGATGATTTATCCTGCTCGTAAGGAGGGCAATCTGCACCTCGGGCGAACCGGTGTCCCGCTCATGAATCCTGTATTTCTCAATAATGCCTTTCTTTGTAACTTCCTCCTGTGCCATTCCCATTCAATCCTCCAATCCAAAATGGTATAAAACTTACATTATTTTAAAGGTGACAGCCTTGTGTTTATAAAACTATTCATTATAATAGCATATCTTGTCAATATTGTAAACAGGAGACGGGGAAGAGGACCAGGGCGCCGGGGCCTTGGTATATTGAGAGGAGAGGGGACCTGTGGCATGGTAAAGGTAAAAATATGCGGCATCACCACTCTGGAGGACGCCCTCATGGCAGTGGAGGCGGGAGCCGACGCCCTGGGATTTGTCTTTGCCCCGAGTTCCCGCCAGGTGACGCCTGAGGAGGCGGCGGCCATCATCAGGAGCCTCCCCCCCTTCCCGGTGAAAATCGGGGTCTTTGTGAACGAAGATCCCGCCGTGGCGGCAGATATCATGAGGAGGTGCGCCCTCCAGGCTCTCCAGTTTCATGGCGACGAGAAACCTGAGGAGGTTGCCCCCTTTTTCCCGCTCTCCATCAAGGCATTCAGGATGAAGAAGAGGGAGAGCCTTGAGGCGATGAAGGCATACAGGGTCGGCGCGGTGCTCCTTGACTCCTACAGCCCGGACAGTGCGGGAGGCACCGGGAAGACCTTTCACTGGGAATGGGCACGCGAGGCGGCCCGGGGCGGCATCCCCCTTATACTCTCGGGGGGCCTCACCGCGGAGAATGTAAGGGAAGCCATCAGGACAGTCAGGCCTTTTGCCGTTGATGTGTCAAGCGGCGTGGAGAAAGGCCCGGGGAAAAAGGACCCGGACCGCGTGAGAAGCTTCATTGGAAACGCAAAAAATGCGCTGGGCACTGACTGAGAGGAGGTATTCCCGCCCGCAAAGAGAATGGTATGATAGACTACACAGCGAGAGTCGGGGTGATTCCTATCAGTAAGCTTTGGGCATTCTTTTTACTAGGCGCGTTGCTTCTTTTCCCGCTGACAGGCTGCGGAGGCTCCGCCAGGCAGGTGGAAAAGCTGGTACAGGCGGGAACAGCGGACCTGGAAAAAGGCGAGGTGGACCAGGCCATCGGGCAGTTTGACAAAGCCCTCGCGCTCTCACCGGAAAATGCTCCTGCCATGTCAATGAAGGGCCTCGCCCTCCTGGAAAAAGGCGAGATCGCACAGGGCTTCGATCTCTGCAAAAAGGCCCTCATCAAGGACTCCAAGAAAGCCAAAGTGAGAGCCAATCTCTCCGAGGCTTTCTATGCCCGGGGGAAGTATGACAGGGCCCTCGCCGAGGCCGAGCGCGCCATGGAGCTTGATCCCTCACTTCCTGAAGGCCCTGCGCTTGCAGGAAGGGCCGAGCTTAGAAGGGGTAATATTGAGGCTGCCAGGAGCCTTATTAAAAAAGGCATAGAGCTCAACGGGGGAAATGCCCGCTTTTATGTCTACCTGGGCGAAACCAACGTGGCAGAGAAGAACTGGACCGCTGCCAATGAGAATTACCGCAAGGCCATCGACCTGACTGCGAAGCTTCCAATCGCCCAGCTCGGCATCGCTCAGGTTCTGCTGGAGCTGGGCGACAAGGAGGGGGCTTTCAAGGCGGTCAGAGAGGCGCTGGAGATCAATCCCAAGATGGCAAAGGCATATGTGATCCGTGCCAGGACTTTCCTCGCTTCGGGAAGCCTCAAAAGCGCCATGGAAGATCTTGATAGAGCGGTGGAGATTGATTCAGGCGACGGCGAGGCTCATGCTCTGCTGGGAAGGGTCCTGATGGAGAGAGGTGAAGCCCAGAAAGCCGAGTTTCACCTCCAGAGGGCCATCGACCTTAATCCCCGGAACGGCGATGCATACTGCAACCTTGCAATTATCAATCTCGCCCTGGGGAAGAAGGACCAGGGCGTTGAGCTCCTGAAAAGGGGGATCGCCGCCTCACCAGAACATTCTCTTGCTTACAGCATCCTGGGGCAGACCTATATCACCGAGGGAAACTACCAGGAAGCCCTCAAGGTATTGAAAAAGAGCATAGAGCTGGACAGTGGAAACAGCCTTGCATACTGCTATCTTACGCGGCTCTCGCTCCTCACGAAAAACACCGGTGAAGCGGAAAAATACATCAGAGCCGCCCTCAAGCTCGACGCCCGGGATGGCCTTTCCCTCTATTACCTTGCCTGCACTCAGGCCCAGCAGGGGAAGACCGCCGAGGCGCTTGCCACGCTGAAAAAAATCGTGAAAGGCGGATTCAGGGATTTCCGGAGAATCGAGAATGACCCGCTGCTGGCCCCGGTGAGATCTTCCGCGGGTTACCGCGAGCTATTGAGGGGAAAATAGGGGAAAGACCTATGCCTGGTGCTTGTTCTGCATGCTCTTCTGCCTGTCGCTCCTGAATTTCTGAAGGAACGCGACAATCATTGCGACGGCGATCTCGTTATAGCCATGGGGCACTATGATATGGGCCTCTTTTTTTGAAGACTCCACGTAAAGGCTGTGCATGGGCGCCACGGTCTCCCGCCATTGCTCCATGGCATCCTCGTAGGTTCTCCCCCTCTCCATGACATCCCTTACAATCCTCCTTATGAGGCGCTCGTCGGAGTCGGTATCCACATATATCCTTATATCCACAAGATTCTTAATGGCAGGGATGGCATAGATAAGGATGCCCTCGAGTATTATTATCTCCGTGGCATCGACATGCACAGTGTCCTTCCTGCGGGTATGGGTGACATAGTCGTACATGGGGCGCTCTATGGGCTCATCACGCTTGAGCATCTCAAGATGCCGGGCTAGCAGCTCTGCCTCTATGGCTTCGGGATGATCATAATTGATTTTTTTCCGCTCTTCGTATTCAAGGGTGCTCCTGTCGTGATAATAGGCGTCCGAGGGGATCAGCGCCACGTCGCCGCCCAGCATCCTTATGACCTCGTTCACCAGCGTGGTCTTCCCTGATCCTGTCCCGCCGGCGATCCCTACGAGAATGTTCTTGTTTTCCCACATGGCTCACTATTCCTTTTCGGAAAAAATCGAACGGAGGGGCGTCTTCATCATAAACTCCCCTATCCTTGGCCGGGCTTGCTTGAGTGCCTCCTGGTGCTCGAGAAGCACCTTCTCGATTCCCTCAGTGGCAATAGCCTTGCAGTCGCGGCACATCTGCTCACCACCGAGACAGCGCTGCCTGAGTGCTCCCGCGGCTTCCCCGTCAAGCACATGAAAGAGAATCATGCCAAAGACGGAGCACACGTCGGGAACCCCCCCATGCTGCTGCTGGTACTTAAGGACAGGGCTTCCGCCCGTGTAAGCCGTCTTTATTTTCTGCTTCACTTCCTTGACCTCATCGGTGACATATATGCAGGTGCTCCGGTCCGAGGCGGCCATCTTTGTGCGGGGGCCTCCGAGGCTCGGGAGAAACCTCAGGTTGAGCTCCCCCGGGGGGAACATTCCGGCCTTGCGCGCGTAACGGCGGGAAACCTGAATATAGGGGTGCTGATCAATCCCGACAGGTACCACTGTGGGCTTGGGCCCTCCAAACTCCTCAAGCTGCGGCAGCAGGATATGGGCCATCTGCACGCCTCCCATGTAAAACACCACCCCTGCATTGATATCATCGCTGAAGCCGAAGACCCCCTTGATCTGGTTGAGGGAAAAATGCCGCGCGATATGCAGGGCAAAGCTGTAGATGGAGGGGTAGTCGGCGCCGGTGAAAATATGAGTCTTTCGTGGATCAAAGCCCAGGGCGATGATGCTCGGGATTACATGCTCATAGGCGTTGAAACGGGCCTTTGCAAGGCTTGGCGCCTTGTCGAAGACGTAGCTCTCATCTTCAGAGATGGGGATGAAGAGCTCGGCGCCGAGCTTCTGAAGTGCCAGATTCTCCTTGAAGAGGGCAAGATGCCCCAGGTGGAGCGGGCCAGAGGGGTTGATCCCCGAGACGACGGCCCATGGCTTTCCGGCCTTGATTGCCTCGACAATACCCTGGAAATCCTTATGGGAGAATATGATACCTTTCTTCATCGAAGGTGTGGCCTCAGGAAGGCTCTTGATGATGTCATCGATGGGCTCGAGGCCGAATTCCTCCCTCTTGGCCTTCAGGTGGTCCTCCTGCTCCCTGAGTATCTCGAGCTTTTCGCTCCTGTCCTTGTCACAGAGTTCTTGCTGTTCCGGGGTTATGCTCATTGGTGGTTATCCTTTTCGTGCGAAATGGCCTTTTCACCTCTGAAGATTCACCAGATCCGATGATTTTCCTCTCGAAGGAGCGCCCGGCCACAGGGCAGACCTCACAGGCCGCGGGGAAATTTCCTGTCCATGCCAGGTCCCGGGACAAAAAGGATTTTTCAGAGAGACGCCGTATTGATACCTGCTTTTTCAATTATCGCTTATCTCGAGGAGGTCGATACTCATGGTGGCACAGACCACAGAAGCCATAATAAAGGAAACTGAATCATACAGCGCGCACAATTACCACCCCCTTCCCGTGGTGCTTGTCAAGGGAGAGGGTATCTGGGTATGGGATGCGGAAGGCAGGAAGTACCTCGACATGCTGAGCGCCTACTCGGCTCTCAATCAGGGGCACCGCCACCCCGCCATACTAAAAGCTCTCGTGGAGCAGGCGGAGAAGATAACCGTCACTTCAAGGGCTTTCCATAACGAGCTGATGGGAAAATTTCTCGGGAAGCTCTGCGAGCTGTGCGGGCAGGAAGCGGCCCTTCCCATGAACACCGGTGCCGAGGCCGTCGAGACGGCCATCAAGGCGGCGAGAAAGTGGGGCTATTACGTAAAAAAAGTGAAGCCTGAAAAGGCCCATATCATAGTCTGTGAAAACAACTTCCACGGGAGAACGACCACTATCGTCGGCTTTTCCTCGGAGCACCAGTACCGCGACGGTTTCGGGCCTTTCACGCCTGGATTCGAGGTGATTCCCTACGGCGATCTGGAAGCCCTCCGCAAGGCCATCACGGCCGATACGGCGGCCTTCATGGTCGAGCCCATCCAGGGGGAGGCGGGGATCAACATCCCGCCCGAAGGGTATCTGAAGAAGGCCCGGGACCTTTGCCGCGAGCGCAGGGTGCTTTTTATGGCCGATGAGATCCAGACAGGCTTCGGCAGGACAGGAAAGCTCTTCTGCTGCGATCATGAAGAGGTGAAGCCCGACGTGCTCATCGTGGGCAAGGCCCTCGGCGGCGGAGTGTACCCTGTCTCGGCGGCCCTCTCATCCAGAGAGGTGATGGATGTCTTCAAGCCCGGCGACCATGGCTCCACCTTCGGCGGGAATCCCCTCGCCTCGGCAGTGGCGATGGCCTCCCTGAAAGTCATCATCGAGGAGAGACTCCCCCAGCGCTCGAGCGACCTTGGCGCCTTTTTCCTTGAAAGGCTCAGGAGCATCAGGAGCCCCCACATCAGGGAAGTCCGGGGCAAAGGGCTCATGATAGGGCTCGAGATAAAGAAAGAGTCCGGGCCTGCCCGCCCCTTCTGCGAGAAGCTCCAGTCCCTCGGCATCCTGGCCAAGGAGACCCACGGTCAGGTGATCCGCTTCGCGCCGCCCCTGGTAATCAAAAAGGAAGACCTTGAGTGGGCTTCCTTGCAGATAGAAAAAGTGCTGACGGAGTAAATCAGGCCTTCGGCGGCTTGTCGGGCCAGGGTATCTCGTTCTGGTGGTCCACGACCCAGTCCACAAAGGTGTTGCAGAGCTTGTCAAGCTTCTTGCAGGTAGGCTCTATGTCCTTTTCGGAGGGCTGGAAGGAGCGGGCCATTTCAACGGTGAAGGTCATGCGCTTGTTGACATGGTGCACGTTTTCCGACGAGCCCGAGTTGGGATAGAGATCGCAGCTCTGCATCACGCGGTAGCCCCCTCCCATGGAATCGTTGAGCTTCTTGCCCAGGGCCTTGTAGGTCTCCACGTTCTCGACGGGCTCATCGGTATGGGCCCAGGGATAGAGAATCATCTCGCCGTAGGCATGAAAATCAATGACGCCCTTGATGTTCTTCCTGCTGAGCTCGAGGTTCATGACGGACTTCACTTCGCTCTCCGAAGCGCCGTCAGGGCCCCGGTAGGTATCGTCGCGCGGGTCGTCGCTTGTGGCTGAGAAATCATCATAATAATTGTCAGGCAGATCGCCCTTGGGACGCCACAGCTCGAAATGGGCGGGATTGCCGTCATGGAAGTTCCTGTTCAGGTCCACGCCTATGGCCACGGGCTGCTGAGCGCCGGCAGGGGTGAGGTTCCCCTCGAAATTGTGCTCGATCCCCTCTTTGTAAATGGGGTTGCGGTTCTTGCGCCACCAGCTGTCCTCTTCACGGGAATATTCATACCCGTCGGGATTCACCATGGGGATGACCCAGATCTCGCTGCTGTCCACACGCTTGCGCACCTTTTCATCGCCGTCGTAGCCTTCCACGAGGCCTTTCGCAAAGTAGAGGGGCACTTCCAGGGTGATCCATTCGCGGGCATGGGTGACGCCGGTAAAGATGACACCGGGCTTTCCGCTTGTATCGCCACCGGCGCCCCTGCTTATCTTGAGGGCCCAGATATCCTTGCCTTCGGCGGATTTCCCCACCGATTCCATCTTGCAGAGGTCGGGCCGCTTGTCGGCCAGGGCCTTCATCTCCTCTACTGCCTGGTCATAGGTATGGTAAGCTTTGGCCTGTGCCAGGGGCTTGTTCTCAAGGTGATCCTTGAACTCCCTAATTATCTTCTCTTCATCGACGCTGCACTTTTCAGGGTCCCGCAGGATATCCTGCTTCTTCAGATAATCGCGGAGCTCCCTGTCATCGATGACACCGTTCTTATTCAGGTCTATCTTGTCGGCAATGTCAATCTTCGAGGGGTGGACGTCCTTGATGCCCTCCCCGTCGACATACTTGAAGCCCGATACGTTCTGCGGGCCGCCCGAAGGTGAAATCGGTGATGAGTTCATAGCTTTTCTCCTGCTCCCGGAATCCCCTCAACTATAATACCACAATACCGGGGGAAGGCACAACCTTTCCATGTTACCATTTGATTAATTTTCAGACAGGGACATGCTTAGTCTCCATGAAGGAAAGGAGGCCCAAGGGGTGAAATGATACAGGTGAGGGAGATGAAGTCACGCAAGGAGCATAAAGGTATGAACTTCAGAGAAGCTGCAATCACTATCCTGCAGGAAGCAGGCAAGCCTCTCCATTACGAGGAGATAGCACGGCTCGTCATTGAGAGGGGCTATATAGAGCCGAAGGGCAAGACACCCCAGGACAGCATCAGCACAGAGCTCAGCCGCGATCTGAGGAAACAGGGGAGCAACTCAGTGTTCATCAAGTACGGAAAAGGCCTGTACGGGCTGAAGGACTATGGCAGCCGCCCCGTGATAGAGCCTGAAGTCCCTCCTGAAAGCCCTCCCGATGAGACTCCCCAGGTGCATATCAGAGTGCACAGCTCAAGGGTGTACTGAGAATCCCGGCCTTATCTGCCGGTGCCGCCGGGAGCACTGTCACACTCTGTGAAGAAACCTTCAATGGCCTCCTCAAGTGACGCTCCCGAAGTGACTTCAAGGGCGTTCAGGTTCCGGTACATGACGTACCGTGCCGAGGGGAACACTCTGGTGAACTCCGGGAGCACCGTCTCGATTCTCACTTTCCTCAGCACATAGATTCTTGTTACCGTCTCCGCTTCTTCCATGGAGGGAGGCTCCAGGGTATCAATGATCCCGGGGGGACCGACAAAAAGAATATTTCCCCGGAGGCGGGCGGCAAAGCCCGTTCCTTTGAGGACAAGAGGGAGGCCCTCTTCGGCCGTCATGTCGGAGAGCTCCACGCTTTTAGTCCCCTTCACCTGGGGCGACGTAATGAGGTCGCGGCCCATTTTGTCGGCAAGAAACTTCAAAATCTTGCCTATCTCTTCATTTTTAAACTCTATACGAAGGCTTTCTCTCTTCTCCACAGGGATCAGTGCCGCCACGGCGGGCTTGCCCTGCTTTTTCAGGGCTGGTGACGTAAGAGCCGGCACCGTCCTTGGCTCACCTGCCGTGGCGCCGTATACCAGGGAAAGGTTCTCCTTGATATTTCTTTTTTTGTCAGCCACCGGCACTTTTTCAATGGGGAGCGCCGGCTCACCACCTCTTTTCACCGAGGCGTCCAGCATCACTGCCATGTCCTCGAGAACGCTCTCACCGGGACGGTATCTCCGCACGCCTGCCACAGGCCCGCCTTTCTTCCCTCCAAGAAATATGTTCCTCTCCATGATCAGCACAAGCCTCTGTTTTCCATTTTTCTCATGGACGGCATATTCGGGGAACGAGACGACATCAATGGCGATGAGGAGGGACTGCTCCTTCTCCCTGGGAGAGAAAGTGAACCTTCTTATAAGGCCGGCATTGACGGAGATCGATTTCTTTGCCTGGCGGTCAAAGACGACGGGTGAGATGAGGAGCACAATGGCCTTCTGGGCCTTTTCCCTGAGCGTCAGCTTCCAGGAGAGGGGCACCGACGAGTCCACGGTGAGCTTCACTGCCGTTGGACTGGTTTCGATCTGCACGTGAGTGACGGTTTTTGCCTGGACCGGCCCTGCGGCACCAGGCAGGATACCACAGAGGATCAGAAAGAGCGCCCATATGAGAATGCCGGGGGACAATGCGATTTTTTTCATTTCACTTAAAAAATTCGCACGCTTTGCTCTTTATCCTCTGAATATTCCCAAAAGGCTTCATCTGTGGTATACTTAAGGGCGGGAAAAGAGGATAGCGCAAGGGGGGCCTCGTATGGCGAAGCATGAACCGGTGATACTCGGCGGTGAAGGGTATATCCCGAAAGAACTCCTCGAGGAGGTGCAGACCCACAGGATACCAATTACCATCAGCTTTCCTCTCAATACCCGGTCAGAGGTGATGGCAAAGGACTTTGCCCTCTCCTTTTACCGGGAGCTCAGAAGATTTGGATTTTCCGAAGCGCAGATTGCAGATTTCTCAACAGAGCTCCTGAAATGCCTTACGGAAAAACTGGAAGCCTACGTGGAAAAAATCACCAGAAAAACAGAGCTGAGGTGACGGCCGTTGATACTCTCTTTTAACCCTGCGGGGCTTTCAAGCAGCGCAGAGTGCGTTGAATTCCTCAGGCAGAAAGGCCTTGTCATAAGCCAGAAACTCGGAGCCAGGATTCTTGCGCTCTCCGTGAAAGGAGTGCAGTTCTCCCTGGCAGCCCTCGAGGACGCACCGCCCGGATCGGCAGGGGAGAGGCTCTTCCTCTCCAGGGAAATGGTCGATGCCTCACATGAGAGGGCTGATGCATTAAAGTTGCTCATCGCGGCATCTGGTATGACCGAGACTTTTTCGGTGAAGGAAGAGCAGGGACTGGTAAAAATCATCTCGCCCTTTGAAGAGGAAATCATCCACCCCTCTCCCGGCGGCACGATGGAAATCGTGCAAACACAGCAGTTCACCACGGCGAACCTTCTCGCCCCCACGTCCATCTCGCCTCACAGCATCCTCTCGGACAGGCGCTATCTCGAGGAGATGGCTCTCAATTTCCTGGACTCCGACGATCCGACCGTCATCGTTGAGAGCCTCAGGAAGCTCACCAGGATAATCCTCCTCTCTTCAAGGGACCCCAGCGCCCTCTTTGTGGCAGCCTTTTCCAAGGACAAACCCGAGATATGGCGGGCCTGCGCCACGGTGATAAAAGAGACCATTGACGGCGATTTCGGCCTCATGCTCGAGCAGTTCCTCAATGAGAATGATTTTCACCGGAAAAAAGAGCAGTTCGGGTTTATCCTTCAGGAGGTCCTCTCGAGAAAAGAGCCTCAATGGGGAGAAATCCTGCTCCTCCTCCTCACAAGGCTCCTGGGAACCGCCGAAAACCTTCCTCTCCTGATGGAGAACCTGCGGGAGCTCTCGTCACTCATCGCCCACTACCCTCAGCAGATGAAGGCGTTCATAAGAAATATCCTTGCCCATAGCGCCTTTTACTCCCCTGAAGAGCTCAACGCCGTAAGGGACCTCCTGCTCTCCGCGGGGGGGGAGTATCCCCTCCTCAGCGCCACCCTTCTCGCTGAAGCGGAGAAGAACAACCCCGCGGAGCACCGCATCGTGATCCTGTGGTTTCTCTCCCCCCTTTCCCTCACGCCTCCCCAGGGAGACCAGGTGATCGCCATTGCAAAAAAACTTGTCAGGAACGGCATAAGGCACCCCCATCTGCAGAACATGCTCAAGACGGCAATGCTGCGCCTTGCTCCCCGATCGCTGGCCGCCATGTCCTCCGATGATTTTTACAAAATCCTTGATCCCGAGATGAGATTCTTCATCATCGAGCTCTGGAATGAATACTATTGGTTAAAAAAGGGTATTATAGAGGGAAAGGAGGCCTTTCTGAAGATATTCGTCTCAGAGATCACCTCTGTTGACCAGGTCACCCTCAAGAAACTCCTCCGCCTGAAAATACTCCATGACAGAGAGGTGCTTTCCCAGGCAATCGCCGACCCGATGGCCCTCATAGAGGCCTCGGTGTGGACCTTCACCTCCTACCAGTACGACGAGGAGCGGGATGCCCTTTTTTCCGTCCTGATAAAGCTTGCACCGCAGGCAGTAAGGATATGCTTCGAACTGGTGAAGAAGCGTTATGCCCTTGACGAGGAGATCTCGGATCACCTGATCTTCCTCGGAACCCTCATAGCCCATACTCATGGCAAGAATTCACCCCCCCCCGCCGATATCATACAATTCCTGCTCATGCTCTCGAGGGAGAGGAAAGCCTTCTCCACTGTTGCCTTTGAGACCCTTGGCATCATATTCCGCTCCGCCCCGTGGAAAAAGACCGAGGTGACGGCCTTCCTGAAACGGGCCCTCCAGAGGCTCACCCTTCCATTCACCGTAAAGATAAGGATACTGTTCCAGCTCTTCGATGCCGCGTGTCTCACCGACAGGGGAATTGCCTTCGGAGAGCACTTTATCCTGGAGAGGCTGAAGCTGAAGGATATCCGCTCCGATGAGCTTTCCGCCCTGCTGGAAGAGCTCAATCTCTTCCTGGGGAGGGGAAGCCTCACCTGCACCGGAGAGCTTGTAGCGCTCTTTTCCCGGGAAATCGCCCTTAAGCTCACCTCCCCCACGATAGGGGAGATAATGAGGAATGACGCCCTGGCAGGCGAATCGTCCCGGTTCCTCGGGGAATACGAGAGAAATCCATGGAGCTGGGATGACGTGGCGCAGACTCTCTTCATCCTCACCAAGATTGCAGGGAAGAGAGACCAGCACGGCTCAAGGGAGAGCATTCTCAGCCTCTTTGCCCATGTGGCAAGACACTGGCAGGCTTCCAGGACTTTGAAAGAGTCCCGGTTCCTGGTTCCTGACGCAGTGCTTTTCAGAAATCTCAAGGAAATGGCAGAAATGGGGGGACATACACCCCGGGAGCTCTCATTGCTCGGCTCCATCACCGAATCGCTGCTCCTGGTCCTGAAAAAATCTCAGGAAACTCCGGCCCTCCCCCTACACGACGATCTTCAGGACTTCCTCTTTGCCGTATGCACCTTGTGGAAGGCCATCACTGAAGGCGAGCCCGCAGCTTTGGCCCTCGATCCGCCCGGGGAGACCGTGAGATATCTTCTTTCAGCGTGGCGCAGCGGCTCATCTCACGCCGCGGGCTTGCTGGAGAGGATTGCCGGCGCACCATGGGCCGCCGGGGAACTGAAAAAACGGATCAGGAACGCCCTCTCCTGAGGGATCAAAGGTATTTTTCCCGCCACATCTGGAACATGAGGAGATTATAGAGCCGGTAGCCGAAATCTGCGGTTCCCTCCTCATGGGCGCGCACCATAGGCGTGACAAGGCTCCCGTCAAGAAGGCCCTCCCGTTTCAGCCTCGCGGCATCGAGATATTCATCGACAAGGAACTTCAGCTCACCCCTGAGCCACTGTGAGATCGGGATGCCGAAACCCTGCTTTGGCCTCTTGAAAAGCTCAGGTGAAATCCTCTCGTAGAGCAGCTTTTTCAGAAGGTACTTGCTCTCGGAACCTTTCTGCTTCAGCGAGAACGGCACCGATACGGCAAATTCCACGATGCGATGGTCCAGGAAGGGAACCCTCACCTCGAGGCCCCACGCCATGCTTGCCCTGTCAACCTTGGTGAGGATGTCTCCCACGAGATATGTCTTGAGGTCAACAAGGGCGCAGCGTGCGGGATCACCTTCATGCTGCCACATCTGCCCATACCGGTAGAACATGGTGCCCCGGAGGTCAAAGACACCGTTGAAAAGAAGCCTCCGGGCCTCTTCAGGGCCCCATATCCTGACCAGTCCGAGATACACGTCGAGAGCGGATCTTCCCAGCGTCCTCGCAAGCTCCCTGATGCGGTCCGGATCGGTGCGCACTTTGAGCCTTCCGAAAAAAAGCCCTTTCAAAGCCCTGCCAAGCAGGGCCAGGACTGAATCGGGAAGCTCCGCCACCAGGGAGGCGGCCTCTTTCGCAAGCGGCATGGACTCCACCATTTTCCAGCGCCTCATCAGCTCATACCTGTTATAGCCCCCCATAAGCTCATCGCCCCCGTCTCCCGAGAGGCACACCTTCACCTCCTCACTTGCCATCTTTGAGACAAGGTAGGTCGGTATGGCTGAGGAGTCTGAAAAAGGCTCGTCATAATAACGGGCAAGGGCAGGGATGACTTCATAGGTCTCCCGGGGAGTCACATAGAGCTCCTGGTGATCGGTCCCCAGGCAGCGGGCCACTTCCCTCGCGTAGGGAGCCTCGTCATAAAGGCTTTCCTTGAATCCTATGGAAAAAGTCTTCACCGCCATGCTGTTCTGTGCCTGCATAAAGGCTACCACGGTGCTTGAATCTATCCCGCCGCTCAGAAATGCCCCTACAGGCACATCACTTATCTGGCGCAGCCTCACGGAGTCGTCAAGAAGGGCATTGAAGCGCTCCTGAAGCTCATCCTCGTCAACGCTGCCCTCATGGCGGGGAGAGAGATCCCAGTAGGGCCTTATCTCTATCTCGCCGCGGCGCAGCACAAGGAATGAGCCTGGAGAGAGCTTGCGGGTATGGCGGTAGATTGTCCGGGGATCGGGCACATACTGAAACACCAGGTACTCGTACAAGCTCTCCATATCAAGCTCCCGCCTGAAAAAGGGGTACCTGAGAAGGGCCTTCAGCTCCGAGGCAAAGACGAAATGCCCCCGGTGGTGATAGTAATAGAGGGGCTTCACGCCGAGGCGGTCCCTGGCGAGAAAGAGGGCCTCGGCCTTCCCGTCCCACAGGGCAAAGCTGAACATGCCAATAAAGCGCGAGAGGCATTCCCTGCCCCATTCACGGTATGAGGCAAGCACCACCTCCGTATCGGATGTCCCGCGGAAAGAATGGCCAAGAGCCTCGAGCTCGCAGCGGAGCTCCATGAAATTGTAGATCTCGCCGTTCAGAATCAGCACGAGCTGATCCCCGGGGCATTCCATGGGCTGCCTCCCCGTAGGCGACAGGTCAATGATGGAAAGCCTCCTGTGGGCAAGCCCCAGGGCTTCCCTGTAAAAAAGGCCCTCCTCATCAGGACCGCGGTGGGCCAGGGTATCATTCATCGCCGCAAGGTCCTCACGGGAGGCAAGCTCCTGATTTTCTCCGTAATAGTAAAAGCCTGTTATGCCGCACATCTTTGCTTCCTGTCACTGATATTTACCAGCCTCCACCTATTTCCCTCTTAATGAGACCTCAATGAAGGTAATTTCATGAAAGCCGTAGAAGCAGGGAAGGCCGGGACTCGAGAGGCGAGCGGCGCAAGAAACCGATTTGCCCCGCAGGTGGGAGATGAATACCTTTTCGCTCAGGAGAACGCTCGAATGGATAAAGGTAAACAACCTCTTCCGCAAGATCCTCATGGTCGTGATCCTTCTCATTGCCGACAGCGGCGCCTTTCTGCTCTCATTCCTGCTGGCCCATCACCTCCGTATCCACGTCATCCCGCAGAATTTCAGCCGGGCGCCCGTGTACAGCTTCTCACTCTATGACTACGCGCCCCTCTGGTGGCTCATTGCCCCTCTCTCAATATTTTTCTTCATGGAAGGCCTTTATTTTAAACGGAGGCCCTTCCAGCTTGAGCTGAAGCATATCTTCAAGGCCCTTATCCTCTATATGGTCTTCACCCTCGCCCTTATCACCCTTGTGCACCTCACCGGGATAATATCCCGCGTGGTCTTCGTATTCTCAATCGTCTTTGCAGCACTCTTCATCCCTGCCCTCAGGTATGCCACAAAGACGGTCTCCTTTGACGGGGGGCTCTGGAAGAAGCGGGTGCTGGTCCTGGGCGCCGCGAAGACCGGCGGCCTTGTGGCGAAGAGCCTCAGGAAGGATAAGTTCCTTGGCTACCAGGTCATGGGATTTCTCGATGACGACCCTGAAAAGGCGGGAGCCCTCATCGAGGGAATCAGGGTGCTGGGAAAAACCAGCGATATCAAGGAGACCCTCAAGGACACCACGGCCCTCGACGTCATCATCGCCATGCCCGCCCTCTCGAGGGAGAGGCTGATAGAGATCGTGGAGCTCTGCGAAAACTACGTGGAAAGCATCAAGATCATCCCCGACTTCTTCGGCGTGGCCACCATAGGCGCCGAGATAGAGTCCATCAGCGAGTTCCTGATGATCAACATCAACATCAACCTGAAGAAGCCCTGGAACATTTTCATCAAGAGAACGATAGACCTTGTGCTCTCCACGGTGGTGCTCATTGCCGGGGCCCCTTTCTTCCTTCTCATCGCCCTGGCCATAAAGCTCGACAGCCCCGGCCCCGTGCTCTTCATCCAGAAGCGCCTGGGGCAGCGGGACAGGAAGGGAAGGTTCCCCTGCTTCAAGTTCAGGACCATGTACATCGACGGGCCCGAGAGGCTTCAGAAATACTTTGACGAGCACCCTGAAAAGCGCGGGGAGTGGGAGAAATTTGCAAAGCTCAGGTCCGGTGATCCCCGCGTCACCGCCGTGGGCAGGTGGCTGCGCAAGACGAGCGTCGATGAATTCCCCCAGGTATTGAACGTGCTCAGAGGCGACATGAGCCTTGTAGGCCCCCGCCCCTATCTCCCCTCTGAGATAAGAAAGATGAACCGCATGGAAAAGACCATCCTGGTGGCCAAGCCGGGGATAACGGGCCTCTGGCAGGTAAGCGGCCGCAATGAGCTCTCCTTTGAGGACCGCTGCAAAATGGACATCTATTACGTGAGAAACTGGTCGCTCTGGATGGACCTGGTGATCCTGGTAAGGACGGTCTTCATCGTCCTCTCGAGGAAAGGGGCTTATTAAGAAAGAGGCGCGGCCTGCCGGTACCAGGCCACCGTGTATTCCAGCCCGGTCTTAAAATCGACGGAAGGTTCATAGCCAAGGAGGCTCCGGGCCTTGGAGATGTCGGCGAAGCTGTGCATCACTTCCCCTGAGCGCATGGCCTGGAAAGAGGGGGGAATCTCTCTTCCCAGCAGGCAGGAGATGCGGTCGTAAAGCTCAAGAAGGGTATGGCCACCGCCACAGGCAATATTGAGGGGATCGCCGAAAGAGGCAAACCCCGGGGTACATGCCTTGAGGTTCGCCTGCACCACGTTATCCACGAAGGTAAAATCACGGGTCTGCGTTCCGTCACCGTAGATAACGGGCGATTGACCCTCACAAAGAGCCGTGATGAAGCGCGGAATGACGGCGGCATACTGGGACATGGGATCCTGGCGCCTCCCGAAGACATTGAAGTAACGGAGAATCACCGTCTCAACCCCGTACACCTGGTGAAAGATCCTGCAGTAGAGCTCTCCCACATACTTGGAGACTCCGTAGGGAGATATGGGCTGGCACGCCATGTCCTCCCTCTTGGGGAGCCCCGTGGCACTCCCGTAGACCGACGACGACGAGGCATAGACAAAGCGCTTCACACCGACCCGGGCGCTCTCGTGGAGCATCAGGAGGGTACCGTCCACATTCGCGCTGTTGGTTTCAAGAGGATCGGCTATGGAGCGTGGCACAGAGCCCAATGCTGCCTGGTGGAGCACGAAATCGGCGCCTTCCAGGACTTTACTCACTGCCGCCCGGTCGCGGATGTCTCCCCTTGTAAGCTCAATCTTCCCGCGAAGGTGCGCCAGGTTCTCTTCCCTGCCATTGGAGAAATTGTCAAGCACCCTTACCTTCTCACCGGCAGAGACAAGGTGCTCCACGATATTGGAGCCTATGAAGCCGGCCCCGCCGGTGACAAGATATAGTGCCATAGTTCTTCTTTCCGGCCCGCGGCGGGCTCATTTCTGGGCAAGCTCCTCCACGATGTCCATCATATACTTATGGAGGAGCTTCTCCTGGGCAGCGTTGAGCTTCACGAACTCAACGCCTTCAATAGGCGTCTTGTCCCTCTTTGAGTAGCCGTTCCAGGTGATCGTCCCCCTCAGGTAAAGAATGGGAAGCTTATGGGAAGGTCCCAGCTCGAAATCAAGGACCACCTGCTTCTGTATCTCCTCATGGGTGAGCATTGAGAGGCCTCCCAGCGAGAGGTCCACCAAGGTCCCCCATCCGTTGTAATAGCCCCGGGGCTCAATGTACTTCACTTTGATGGACGTGGGGTAGCGGATTACCTTTCTGCGCTGCTCCGAGTATTTCACCTGGAACCCGTAGAGGCCCAGGAGGCCGAAGACCCAGGAATCCCTCAGATTGATCCTTGAATCGGCGAACCTCACCCCTGCCGCGTAGATTTCAACATTTTTCTTTTTCCGCGTCCAGACCACTCTAGCCTTCACCGTGTCCTGGCTGAACCTGAACTTGCTGAAGACCCCCTTGTCCTTGGGCACTATGATATCAACCTGCTCATCCTTCCTGAAAGGCTTTGAGCACTCCATGCCAAGGCCGTACACGGCAATATCCTTTATCACCGCGGGAATACGTTCCTTCCCGTCCTTCAGGAGGGTGACATCAATGGAGCAGTGCCGACGGTCTACGAACCTCTTCTCTTTGATCTTCTGTTCTGGAAGCTTCCCGGTAATCTTGGAAAGAAAATCCATACCATCACCACCCCGTAAGTATCCGCCAGAATGAATTCGCGACAGAACTCCTTTATCCTTCGTATCCTCCTCGAAAGCCATGGGAATGACCCCCATGATTTTGTCATGAAAGGGCACCCATGGAGAGGATTTTTCATGGTTTCCAAGAATTCTTCTCAAGACCTCTCTGGAATAAAATCTGCCATTTCACAGATACCAGGGGAGTCTTTCCTCTCATCACGTGAGAACGATACCTGTAAAAGGACAAGAAAGGAGCACAGTATGAGAAAAAGAACGTTATTGAGCCTCCTGGCTCCCCTTCTCTGCCTGCTTGCCATCGGACTCGTAATCAACGGATGCAGCAGCTACGGGAGCGGAAGCCCCTTCAATGCCACTGCCTACACCGTTGACGAGGGAGGAGGCGGCGGTGACATCACTACGACACTTTACGGAAGGGTGCAGGGCGAGAATGGCGTCCCCGTGTCAAATGCCACGGTCACTATCGCAAGAACTTTCGTTGATGCCAACGGCAACTCATGGACCACCACCGCCCGCACCAACTCACAGGGAGATTTCACGGCGACCCTTTATACCCTTGTCCCTTACAATGTGAACATCTCGGGCGGCACCTGCGGCGGATCCCAGAGCCTCGGCACGGTGAACGTCGCTTTCACCCCCACCAGCATCAATCCCGTGAGGGTATTCTCCAAGCCTTCAGGCGCCGGCACCACGACAATGACCATTCCCCAGCCTGTCACCTGCACCGCCTCGGCGAGGGGTACAAAGGCAACCTCCGTGGCCCTTTCGTGGAATGCCTCATCGGAGCCCGGTTTCTCATGCTACCGGATCTACCGCAGCACCACCAAGGGCGCGACAGGCATTGATGCAAACCTGGTGACGACCATCACGACCCAGGGAACGACGGGCTTCACCGACACCCCCGGCAACGCGGGTACTTATTATTACAGGCTCTATGTCTATACAAGCCTGGCGAATAATCTTTACTGCGGGGCTGCAAGCGACGAGGTGAGCGCCACCATCGACACGGCCACGACCCTCCAGGCCACGTCAGTGCTGGGATTCTATGCAACCAAGTTCTCGACGACAAGCCAGGGTGTCTATGCCCTTGTCTATCCCCACACTTCAACAGGCATACCGTCGGGAACCTACACGGTGGCTCTCCCGGGCGGAACGACGGAGAACCTCGCGGTGAATGCCTATGCCGGCTATAGTACAATCGTGGGAAGAACTTACTATGGTTATCCCATCGTCGGCTCATACGGCTCGAAAACCACCACGGAAGAGAGCTACCAGGTCAAGTCAGGGATGAACCCTTCACCGGCCACAGGCTCCTACACCATCACCTCTCCCCTCGGCGACGCACCAATCACCGCCTCCCAGGGGATCCCTTCGGCACTCGAGGTGACGAGCACGGTAAATAACGACGGCACTATCAGCGTGAGCTGGACAAGCCTCGGAAGTAACTACCGCTATAAAATCATGGCCATCACCGAAGGGACGACCACGCCGGGAAGCACCGAGACCACCCATCAGGCCCGCTGGTGCAACGTCGATCCCGAGATGGTCTCCCCCATAAATAAACCCCAGGAGTTTGTCGCCACCGGGAAGGATCAGCTCTCCCAGGCCACGTCATGCACCATCCCCGCCGTCTTTACCAACAAGAGCAAGGTATATGTACAGGTCACCGCCTATGACGTGAGCGCCACCACCTACTCGGCGGTGAGCAGCACCATGGGCAAGATGGCCCTTTATTTCTCTGAGACCACCACGGGCCCCCACACCATCGTGGGCGGCCCCTCCGGAAGCGGCGGCATCTATGCCCTCTTCGTGGGCATCAATAAATACACTGACCCCAGTAATGATCTCGGGGAGTGCGTGAACGACGTGAACGGGATGAAGGAATCCCTCACCCAGAGCTCCCTCTGGAACGGTGCCACCGTCGAGACCCTCACCGATTACGATGCCACCAAGACGGCCATAATGAGCAAAATCTCGTCACTGGGCGCCCAGGCAGGCTCAGGCAGCCTCTTCTTCTTCTATTACTCAGGCCACGGCACAAATGACGGAAGCCAGTCCTACATCGTCCCCACTGACGCCTCCAGTTACAGCGGCTGTATCGGGGCAAACGAGCTGCAGACTGCCCTGAGCAGCGTGTCAGGCAACAAGTGCATCATCTTTGACTCCTGCAACTCCGGCGGCTTTGTCAACAAGGCAAAAGGTGACAAGGTGCGCTTCATGAGAATGGCTAAGTCGCAGGAGCGCTTCTCAGGCACAGACTTTGCAAAAGCTCTTGAGCAGCTCTCAAACCTGGTATTCATGGGAGCCTGCAAAGGAAGTGAGCTCTCCGTCGAGAGTCCGAGCCTCGGCCACGGTGCTTTCACCTATTACCTCATCCAGGGACTCGGGAGCGGCAGCACCATTGGCTCTGCCGACTCCAACAAGGACGGCACCATATCGGCCAGCGAGCTATTCAATTATTCGTCGCCCCTCACCACGGTATACAACCCGGATCAGAACCCCGTGCTGCAGAACAACTACAGCGGGGAACTCGAGATAAAACAATAGCAAAACACCTGCGGGAGGGGAAGCTAGCCTCTCCCGCTTATAACAAAAAGGAGGAAAAGCTTATGAAGAACACTAAGAGCACTCTGCTCCCGGCCCTCGTGGTGATTCTGCTGCTCGCCGGCCTCGTGGCAGGCTGCGGGGGAGACTACAACAAGGGCAACAATTCCTATCCCTATTACGGCCCCACTTCATCGACTTCCACCACCACCCCGAGCCCCATTGTGACCGGCGTCACCAACAGCTCGGGCGGTGCGACCATCTCCCCCGGCAATGACTGTACCGTGAGCGGTGTGGGCTTCGGCAACACGCGCAGCGAGTCGGTGAGAGCTTCAAGCTCCGTGAGGTTCGTAAAAACTGACGGCACCTATGTGGAAGCCACCGCTTACAAGTCATGGAGCAATACGTCGATTACCTGCACCGTTCCTACAGCCCTCCAGTACGGTGAGCAGTATACCGTCGTAGTGATAATAGTGACGGCAACAGGAGATCTCTCTTCAAACACTACGGCATCAGCGGCGAATACCGTGGTGCCCTCATCCTCGAACCCTCCGCAGATCACCAGCATTTCGCCGCAGACATCGGCGCAGGGCGCATCGCTCACCATCACGGGCGTCAACTTCGGCTCTTCACAGGGCAGCGGCTACGTGAGGTTCCAGAAAGGCACCGACACGCCGGTGAGCCAGAGCACCGTCACCTCGTGGAGCGCCACCCAGGTGGTCTGCATCATCCCGGGGACCGCCCCCACAGGAAATATAAGCGTCTATGTGCGCTCAAACACCGGTGAGCTGAGCAATGCCGCATCCCTTACCATAGCGAGCAGCACCTCGCCCATCATCACCTCGATCACCCCCTCCACCGTCACCCAGGGCGCCTCAACATCCATCACCATCACCGGCAACAACTTCGAAAGCACCCAGGGCTCAGGCTATATCGCCTTCCAGAAAGGCACCGACACGGCAATACAGCAGACCACCACGAGCAGCTGGTCTACGACCGCCGTGGTATGCAAAGTGCCCTCGGCGGTCTCATCAGGAGTGATAAGCGTCACGGTGCACACAAGCGGAGGTGTGACAAGCACCGCTCAAAACATTACCGTCACGAGCAGCTCCGGCCCAAGCATTACCAGCATCTCGCCCAGTTCCATCTCCCAGGGCTCTGCAACGACTCTCACCATCAACGGCGTGCGCTTCGGCAGCCAGAAAGGCTCTGTCTCCTTCCAGAAAGGCACGGAGACACCCATCACGCAGAGCACCACCATTTCCTGGACAAGCACAAAAATCACCTGTGCCACGCCTTCTGACGTGTATTCCAATTCAGGCACTTACAATGTGACGGTGACAAGCTCTCAAGGCGAGTCGAGCGGCGCCGCCACGCTCACCGTGGGCGGAAGCACAAGCGGCAAGATCTATGCCCTCTTTGTGGGCATCGATGCTTACCCGGACAGCCCCCTCAATTACTGCGTCAGCGACATAAACGGCTTGAAGAGCTGCCTCACTTCGAGCTCCACCTGGAGCGGAGCCGACATCACCACCCTCACCGATGCCGCGGCGACAAAGAGCGGCATCCAGAGCGCCATCGCCACCATTGTGGGAAAGGTGGGCGCAAACGACATGTTCTTCATGCAATACTCGGGCCACGGCTCAAACTCAGGAAGCAACTACTATATCGTGCCCGTTGACGGTGACAGTGCCGCGACCTGCATCAGCAACACCGAGCTTGACACGTGGCTCACCCCTCTGAACAGCAGCTCCAAGAAGTGCATGATCTTCGACAGCTGCCACTCGGGCGGCTTCATAGGCAAGGGCCTGCCCCCGGGAACAAGGATAAGGTACAAGGCCATCAGGGGCTCTGACCCCAATTTCAAGGGGCCCGGCTTCACCAAAGCTCTTCAGTCCCTCCCGAACCTGGTGTTCCTTGCGGCCTGCCAGGGTTCGGAGCTCTCCCTTGAAAGCTCCTCCCTCCAGCACGGCGTATTCACCTACTACGTGATGCAGGGGCTCGGTGACGGAACGACCATCGGCCCCGCCGCCGCCATGGGGGCGACCACCATAAGCGCACAGGACGCCTTCAACTACGCCGATCCGCTGGTGAAAGCCTACGTGGACGACGGCTCCCAGAATCCCCAGATGCAGAATAACTACTCGTCGGGTCTTACGATAAAGTAAGAGCCAAGGCATACCCAATAAAAAGGAGAGGCATCGCGCCTCTCCTTTTTTCATTTCTTCACGAAACCCTCAGGCTCCTCACCCCTTCTTTAATCCGGCGAGGCTCTCTTCCATGGCCTCGATGACCCGGGAGATTTCCCCGTCGGTGAGCTTTGGATAGAGGGGAAGCGAAAGGGTGGAGTCCCCTATTCTCTCGGCCCGGGGGAACATCCCCCTCTGAAAGCCGAACGTCTCACGGTAGTAGCTCATCAGATGAATCGCCCTGAAATTGACGGCCACGCCGATATTGCGCTCCTGGAGAGCCCACAGGAGCCTGTCGCGGAGGTGCGGATCAACCTGGATGGTGAAAAGGTGCCTGCCGCTCCGGGCGCCCTGAGGCACATGAGGGAAGCTCACTCCTTCAAGACGTGAAAAAGCCTCTTCATAACGGGCGGCTATCAGTGAGCGCCTCGCGAGATACTCCTCGGCACGGGCAAGCTGCGGAATGAGCAGCGCTGCCTGGAGGTTATCCATGTTGTATTTCCACCCGAGAAGCACCATGTCATAGTGGCGGTATAAGCGGGTATAGCGGTCATGGGCATCAGACTCTATGCCGTGGGAGCGGAGCATCTTGAGCCCGCCGGCACACCTGCCGTGGCGGGTCGCCACGGCGCCTCCCTCGCCGCTCGTGATGCTCTTGGTGGCATAGAAGCTGAAGACGGCCGTGTCACCGAGGTGGCCCACCCTTACCCCGTCACGGGACGCTTCCAGGGCGTGGGCACAGTCCTCTACAATCACGAGGCGATGCCTGTCGGCTATTTCCCGAAGGCGCCTCATATCGCACATGGACCCGTAGAGGTGCACGGGGAGTATGGCCCTTGTCTTCTCCGTGATGGCGCCCTCCACGAGGGAAGCGTCAATGTTCCCCGTCTCATCCTCCACATCGACAAAGACAGGCCGCGCCCCTGCCATCAGGATTGCATTGGCCGAGGCGACGAAGGAGAGAGGCGTGGTGATAACCTCGTGGCCGGCACCGACACCAAGGGCAAGAAGGGATAGATGCAGGCCTGCCGTGGCGCTTGTAAGGCCCACGGCATGGGGGAGGGCCAGGTATTCCGCAAGCCTGGACTCAAAGAGTGATACTTCCTCGCCCGTGGTGAGGAAAAGGGAATTGAGGACCGCCATGGCCCTTGCGATCTCCTCGTCCCCTATGTTGTGACGGAAAAACTCCACCTTGTGCTGCATCCTTTTCTCCACCGCCTCATCTTAATAGCTCAGGGAATAAATGTTCCCGTCCAGGGTATTTCCCCTGGAGCCGATAAAGTCCTACTCACCATGAGAAGGAATTACCTTGGTTCTGTAAAATTGTACTAATTACTTACCCCGGAGAAGGAGAGACGCCCCTCAGGTTTCCAATTGCACTGCAATTGTGTCACATATAACATTACCACAAGGAGGAGAATGATGAAAAAGCGTACTCGGCATCTTGCAGCACCAATGTTTCTGGTGATGCTCCTTGCATCGTGCCTCATCCTCAGCGGATGCGGCGGAGGAAGCGGCGACAGCGGAGGAGGATACTACTATGGCGGAGGAGGAGGAACCGTAACGAATCCCCCCGTGGTAACGAGCGTAGCCAACAGCCAGGGAGGCACAAGCCTTGCGTCCGGCAATGAATGTGTCATCAGCGGCACCGATTTCGGCTCCACCCGCGGGCTGAGAGCTGACACCACCAGGAGCAAGGTCACCTTCATGAGCACCACCATCGGCGGATCAAGCGTTGATGCAGCCGTTTACAATTCATGGAGCACCACCCAGATCAAGTGCATAGTGCCCGATCTTACCATAGGGCAGAAATATGTGGTCGTGGTCACCATAGTCACGGGAGGAGAATCGATAAACTCCTCTATAACAGAATCAACAGCCAACACGATCACGGCCATAGCGCAGAGCGCGCCCATCATCACCGCCCTTTCACCCAATGCAGCGACGGTGGGCACCACCACCACCCTCACCATCACGGGCAACTACTTCGGGACCACCCAGGGCTCCGTCACCTTCCAGAAGGGCACGGAGACGCCCATCACGGTCAGCACCTTCTCACAGTGGACCAATACTTACCTCGTGCTTACCAGTCCTTCATCTCTGGTGCAGGGAACCTATAACGTGACGGTCACCAACGTGACGGGCACGAGCAGCGCCTCGTCATTCCAGGTGCTCCCTTCGGGATCGCCCCTCATCACCTCAATCTCGCCTTCATCAATCGCCCAGAGCAGCACTTCAACAGTCATCCTCACGGGAAGCGGCTTTGGTGCAGCCCAGGGAACGGGGTACGTCTCCTTCCAGCGCGGCACCGAGACGCCTGTCACCGTCACGACAGGTCTCAGCTGGGCAGATACACAGATCTCATGTCCCGTGCCCGCCGCCATTGCCGCAACGGCAAGTACGGTGAATGTCTCCCTCATGAATGGGAGCAGCCTCCCGAGCAATTCGGTGCCTCTCACCATAGGGAGCTCCGGCCCAGGTAAAGTATATGCGCTCTTCGTGGGCATCAATGATTACCCCACAAGCCCCCTCAACTGGTGCGTGAACGATGTGAACGGCCTCAAGGGATGCCTTACCACGAGCGCCCTCTGGAGCGGCGCTTCCATGACGACCCTCTCCAACAGCGCTGCCACCAAGAGCGCCATCCAGAACGCCATAAGCACGATGGCAAGCCAGGTCACCGCCAGTGACATGTTCCTGATGTACTATTCAGGCCATGGGTCAAACTCTGGGGGAGGAACTTATATCGTCCCTATTGACTTTGAAGGGCAGGCCTCACGGTGCATCAGCGCAACGGAGCTCAACACGTGGGTATCTGCCGTCAACACGAGCGCAAAGAAAGTCATCATCTTTGACTCCTGCTATTCAGGGGGGTTCATCGGAAAAGGCAAAGGTGCCATGAAGTCGCGCTACATAGCGCTCCCGGGCTCAGCTGAGAACTTCCAGGGCAAAGACCTCGCCCGCCAGCTTGAATCCATCTCCAACCTGGTATTCCTTGCCGCAAGCCGCGGCTCGCAGACTTCGCTGGAGAGCTCAGGCCTTGAGCATGGCGTGTTCACCTACTACCTCATGGAGGGCCTGGGGAACGGCACAACCATAGGGCCCGCCGCAGCAACGGGGGGATCCTCGATATCAGCATCTCAGGCCTTTAACTATGCAAGCCCCAAGGTGCAGCTCTATGTCGATGACGGGAGCCAGACACCGCAATTACAGAACAACTATTCAGGGAGCCTTATCATCAAGCAATAGGGAATCCCTGCGAAGAGAGAGAAAGAGAGGCTCATGCCTCTCTTTCTCATTCATTTCCACTTATGACAGGGAGTATCCATGGAAGAACTCACCATCGCCTGCCGGAAGCTTCCCCCCCATCTTTGCGAAACGCTTCCCCGCTATCAGACCGAGGGGTCATCGGGCATGGATCTCCATGCCAATATCGAAGCCCCCATAGTGCTCCATCCCGGTGAATACAGGCTTATCCCCTGCGGGATTGCCCTCTCGATTCCCCGGGGGTTCGAAGGGCAGGTGAGGCCCAGGAGCGGGCTTGCGGCGAAGCATGGCATCACCATCCTGAATGCCCCCGGCACCATAGACAGCGACTACCGCGGGGAGGTATGCGTCGTGCTCATCAACATGGGGAAAGAGGACTACACGGTGAAGCCTCTTGACAGGATAGGCCAGATAATTTTCACCCCTGTGGCAAGGGCCCTGCTCGTGAAGCGCGAAATGCTCGATGATACCGCCCGCAGCGACGGCGGGTTCGGCCATACGGGGATCGAGGGCACCCCCCCGGAGGCCTAACAGGCGCCGCCCCTCTCCCTGCAGTGATGAAAAAGGAAGGCCATCAAAAGACTCGCCACGAGCGTCGCCCTGCAGCTGTTTAAGAGCACGTCGGGAAGATTCATCAGAAAGAGGGCAAGAAAGCTTCCCCCAAGGCCTGCCGCCAGGGGTGCAAAGGCTTCCCCGGCGTGCCTCTTGAAAAAGATGAGCCCCCTGGCTATCTTTACCATGATCCACAACAGGAGCGCCAGCCCCACGAGCCCAGTGAGGACAAGCACCGTGAGAAAAAGGTTGTGGGCATGGCCGTACATGAAGCCCGGAACAATCTTCTCGCCATGCTCCATGAAGGTGTTGACTGAAAACCCCACACCCAGCAGCAGATGGTCGCGGATCATCTGAAACGTGCACTGCCAGCACTGGATACGGAGCAGAAAATCATTGTCATGCCCTATGTTGAAGAGCGTCATGAACCTTCCATGAAGATGGGGGAACATGACAAGAAAGGCAAGCACGGCAAAGGCAAAGAGCCCTCCGCAGAACAGCTGCAGGGGGCGCGAAGGGAATGCCCAGAGAAGAAAGAGGAGAAGGGGGAAAAGGGTGAACCACCCGATGCGGGAATTGGCAAGGATCATCCCCAGGAACATCACCACAAGGGCACTGCGATACCACCATTGACGGCTCCTGTCCATCACGAGGAGCGCAAAGGTCACCGGCATCACGGCCAGGATGATCATGGCAGTGATGGTATGATGCTCCGAAGCGGTACTCATCACCGTGGGATCGGTGAGAAAATTCCCCGTGGCATCGGCAGGCCCCCGAAGAATGAGAAGGACCACGAAAAGCACGAGGACCCTCAGGTACTCAATGCCGTCACCCCGACCCTTCTCCAGAAGATAGCGCAGCATGTAATAGCCAAGGAGCGCCGGCAGCAGGTTATCGGTGAGAAATACCAGATCAGGCCTTGTGGCCCAGAGAAGGGAAGCGGTACAGAACAGGGTAAAGACCGTGAGCGGGTCTGAGAGAGACCTCGCCCCCTGGAAATCGCGGCGCAGCAGCCTCGTGATCAGGTAGAGGGCAAAGAGCCCGAATATCAAGCACTTGGTCTTTCCCCCGATGCTGAGGCTGATGTGATAGGCGAGCTCTATCTGGATCTTTCCCCAGGCGATAATGATGAGAGAGGCAACGAAAAGGCCTGAGAGAAGGGGAATAAGCCTGTCTTTAAAAGTGCCTTGCATCCCCGCCCTTTACACTCTCTCCAGCCTGAGGGCTGTGAGGGTCACGAAGCCGTAGAGCATCTCGGCAATGGCCTTTGAAAGCTCGTTTTCCGCCAGGGTGATTCTCTTTCGCAGCGCCTGAAGCAGCACCTGGATAATGGTCCTGAGAGTGTAATCGGTGCAGGGGTTGTTGAAAAAAATATCAGCAATCTTATCCATGTGGTTCCGCGAGCGGCTCTTTACCTCTTTCCCGATGAGGATCAGCTCGCGCTCAAGCTCCTCCGGCGGGGCAGCGCTGAGGGACCTGAGCATTTCCTCCCTGTCGCGGTAGCCCATCTCCCGGGCAAAATCCTCTACTGTTCTCCTGAATCCTTCCCTGAACCTCTCAAGCTCCTGCTGAGAGAACTTCCCTTCGAAAGTGAGGGCTTCCTGGAGCATACCGGTGAGTCTTTCTGCTTCGCTTGCGGTATTCGTCACCATGCTGTTTCTCCTGATTTTTATTTTCCCAACCCCTCGCAGTTTCATGGTAACACAGACTCGCTTTTCATGCCAGAGGAGCCTGCCAAGAGGTAAAATGAGCCCCCTAAGATGCAAAGAGACCTCCTGAAAAATAAAGGGACCCTCTCTGCAAAGAGAGCAATCCCAAAGATTTCAAAAACTTTGATGAGGTGAGGCCTCTTTCAGCGGCAGGCTCTTAATGGTGCCTTTTTCCCTTTTTATGGTAATTCTGGCCATCCTGGTATGAGCCGCCGCCGCTGTCCCTGTGGCCGTTCAGGATCTCCTGCACGGCGGGATCAGCCTTCACGGTGTGAGAGCTCGCGGGGAAGGGGGTGAATTCCACATCGACGACCTCTTTGCTCTTTGGATCATACTCTATGGTGGTGAGTCCCACATTCTTGCAGTGTGAGCCTGATTCCACGATGTAGGTCTGGTTGGGGAACTTGCCCACAGTGATAGGGCTCTGGGTTATCTGATGGTCATGGGAGGCAAGGATCACGTCTATCCCGCTCACCTGTTTTGCCATGGAGGGGTCGTCATCAATTCCCTGGTGGGAGAGCACGACGATCACGTCGGCTCCCTTGGCCTTCACCTCGGGGATGAGTTTCTTGAGCGTGGCGCCAGGATCGAGCTTGAGCACGTCGTGGCCCACGTTGGGATGGGCCGAGGTGGCCATCCTTGGCTCAACGACGCCGATGAAGCCAACCTTTACGCCGTTCATATCCTTGATCAGGTAGGGCTGCACGCCGGGGAGATACTGCTTGGTCTGCGGATCGAGCACATTGGCGCAGAGCACATCACAGTTGAGCTTTTTGACGAACTCCTGGTCGAGGTCCTCTTTGTTCCACTGGAACTCATGGTTCCCCAGCGAGACGAGATTGTAGCCGATCTGGTTCATCACGTCGGGCATGGGCTCATAGTGGTTCCTGTCTGAATAGGGGGGGTTGTAGCATACGTCACCACCATCAACAACCATGGCGCCGGGGTTCTGCTCCCTGAGCTGGTTGATGAGCCCCGCAATGTTTGCCATGTTCTTGAAATAGCCATGCATGTCATGGGTGTTGATTATTGATATCTTGATGGTGCCCCCGCTTCCCGAAGAGGGCTTCTCCTGGCCGTTTGATGGCGATGCGGCTTCATAGGCCTCGCGGGAATATGAGGGCTCCTTCCCTTTTGAGATGGTCACCGAGTCGTCATAAGACTGGCTTCTCTCCGCCTGGGGCTCATGGCGCTTGCCATGCATCTTCCTGTCTCCATGATGGCCTTGGACGCCGTAGTTCTGGTGTGAATAATCGCCTGATATGCCTGTCATAATGAACCCCTTTCAATCTCCAAGTAGTGTTGACCCACTCTCATAATATCATATTTTTTCCGGTGAAAGCCAGCGAATAGTATTAAAACTTTGTTAACAGGCCGACGGAAAAGGGGGGGGACCGGGGATTCAAAGGTCAGTGGATTCAACCGCGGCGGGGGAAGATGAAGGTGAGGTGGTGGGGCGCCGTGCCCCTGATTTTGAGGTGGCCTTCGTGGAGGCACCTTAAATGGTGAGCGAAGCAGAGGGCGATTCTGTTGTGCAGCTTATCGCTGCCGCCATGGGAGCGGAAAATGATGTGATGAGAATGCAGATTGCGCCGGCACCGGCAGCCGGGAGCCTGGCACTGGTAATTGTCCCGGGCAAGGGTGCGGCTGTGGATATCCCTTTTTTCGGGGAGATCCCAGGTCTCAAGGAAGCTGTCAAGGAGGGCCTCGATGAAGAGGGGGAACTCCTGCCCGCTCTTGGCGGCTTCTTCTGCCCTGCCGGCGGCCCAGAGCCTCACGGCGTGATTCCAGAGAGGGATGAGATCTTTTTTGAGAAAGAAGCGGATGAGGGCGCCCCTCTCCTTGGGGTTTGACCCGAAGGTTCCGTCTTTGTGGGAGTCCCCAGAGAGGATTGACAGAATTTCGGGGAGTTCGGGGTGCTCACCGCCCTGGGTGACCTGCCAGATGACGGCTCCCCCGGAACTATGTCCCCCTTCCCTTGTTTTTTGCTGTGCGGAAATCTGGACTGCGACATCCAAACCCTTATCCCCACTGGGTTCCGTGGCATTAGAGATTGCGGGGGAAACCCTTCTGACGGACCTCCCCATGACGGCCACCTCGAAGGCCTCGGGATGGATGTCCCACTTTTTGTGGACAGCCCTCTTTGCGAAGCGGAGGAATCCCTCGACCGAGGCCATGAGGGTGGCGACAGGGACTTCCTGGGCGTAGGAGAGCCACGCCCCCTGGACGCGGGTCCCCTCAATGAAGACCCTGGTAAGATGTCGCGCCTGCTCGGGGCTGAGCTTGCCCACCTTCACGAGGTCCAGCATATCGGGATACTCTTACATGAGAAGGCTACTTTTTGTCAAGACCAACGTGG
>JAVHLM010000013.1 GCA_031082125.1 Candidatus Eremiobacterota bacterium | reverse complement strand
CACCACCAGGGCCGCCACCGGGACCACCGGGACCGCCGGGGCCGCTACCGGGACCACCACCAGGGCCGCCGGGACCACCACCAGGGCCGCCGGGACCACCGGGACCGCCACCAGGGCCACCAGGGCCGCCGGGGCCGCCGGGACCGTTACCGGGACCGCCGGGGCCGCCACCAGGGCCACCGGGACCGCCCTGGGACTCTTCGCTGCCTATCTGGGTGAAATCAATATCCACAATATCCGTGGGATTCATCTGCGACATCAGCTCTCCACCGGCCTCCATCAGCTGCCCGCCGGCCTCCCTGACCATACCACCGATACCTGAGGTCACGTTCCCGACGAGATTCTGCCCGATGCTTTCTATGCTTGAGAATATTTTGCCGATTGATCCGAACATTTTGTTTTCCCTCCTCGCTTTTCTTTTTCCACCCTTATCATACCGCAGGTCCCTCTCAGGATTATATCAGAATTCTCTAAAAAAACTCACCGATGTTACATGGAGATGAAATTATTCTTAACCTTTGAGTATCTGCCACAACAGGTCACGGGGAGGAGCGGGGAGAAAAAGCTTATCTGAATTTCACCTTGTGCGCCACGTGGTAAGGCCCTATATCGCGGCTGATGGAAATCGTGCCGTCTTCATTGAGCTTCACACCGCAGGCAGTTCCTTTCAGCCCTGTTCCCCGCCGCCCTTTATCTTCACCGTGAGCTCCCGATCCTCCACCTTTTCCCCGTCCTTGAGGATCTCAAAGCGGAGCGTCGCCTCGGCGCCTTCGGGAATGTAAGGGGCATCGACCTTGTAGAAATATACCTTTTTTTCCTCGCCCTCATCTGATACCCTTGTGCCCTCCATCCCGTTGGCGGGGATGAACTTCCTCGAGCATGGCGCCAGGCGGACATCCATGTTCTCGCCCGTGTCAACTCCAAGGGAGATGCCCACGTAGCCGTCCTTCTTGCTGGCGGTGAAATTCCTGTTACCGTCGGCTTCGAAGACCTTGCCCTTCTCGCTGAGGTTCCTGTAAAGCTTCTGCCAGTCTCCGTCAAAGCTCATCGGGGCCCCTGCCCCTGGCGTTCCAATGCCCTGCATCATAAAAATCCCCCTCTTCTGTGTATGGTTATTGCTTCAGGAGCGGCTGTCTTACCAGGCGGATATCGTCAATCCACAGGGTTCCGCTCCCGCCGACTACGAGATTAAGCTTCACAAGGATCGGCTTCTCGCCTTTCTTGAGAAAGAAGGGCGCGGAAAGCTTTGTCCATTCCGTGGTGCCGGTAAGCTGCTTATCGAGCCCTCTCGAAAAATACTCGCCTTTCTCCGGGAAGGTGCACCACATTTCAAGATAAGCCGGGCCTTTCAGGTCATGAGTGCGGACCTTTGCCTCATAGAGAAGTGTGGCATCGTCAACGGCAAGGCCTTTCACCTCAAAAAGCCTTATGACGGAAGGCTTCCCCGCCTTGATGCAAAGTGAGCCTTTCCCGTCGCTTGAGATATTACTGTCAAGCGTAATGCCCTCGGAGGTGATTACCTCCTTGAGGGAATTGAGAGGAAAGTGCCTGAGCTCTCCATCCCGGGCAGAGGTGAAGCCCGCCGGGCTGCAGATAATTAACAGCGCTATTGCACACAGGAAAACAGGCATGCTTTTCATGAAGTACCTCCAGGAGATGTATCCGGGGTATGGCGTGCAATTTTCAGGTAATGCTGCGCCATATCGGCCTTATGGTATCCTTCTGAACGGCGGTATACCAATTTCCCCTCTTTGTCGAACTTGAGAATAAGGCTTCCTCTCTCGCGGATATCGGGGGTGAGATCGCATATGTCAGAAAGTATGGCGGTAGAAAGGTCAAGGGGAGTTTCATCTACGGCACCTTTAAAGGGCTTCTCGAAGGAACAGGCTATGAAGGTCTCGCCCACTGCATTGCTATGCCGAAAGAGCTGGGTCACCTCGAGGCCCTCATCACCGGGAAGCATGCCCTGTGAGGCAAGGATTTTCGCGGCATCCCGGGGTGCCTGGGAAATCTCTTTAATATTCAACGAAGGGAGCTCCCGAAGGGACTGCCCGGCCCGGGCGATTCTTTCATCGGTAAGGAGGGATCGCTTCTGAAAGACTTCCTTCATCAGCGCAAGGTTCTTCCCCCCCGAATCCATCATATCGGCCTCAAGCATGCATTCGGCCAGTGTTGAGAAATCGGGCTTCCACCATGGCGAGATCTCCACGGCCCTGGAAAAAAGCTCCGCAGCCTTAAGAGCCGACTTCTTCAGCGCCTCGGCACCGCCGCCCGAATTCAGATAAAGGGCGGTCATGAGGTCATAGACGGCCCCTGAAAAGACCTGGGAGAAACTGTACACGTCATCATAGAGGCTGCCCACGGGAGCTGTGCCTATGGAAAAAGGCTCTGCCTCGCCATGGGGGACATAACGGAAATCATTTGCCAGGTTCCTGAGGTACCGCTCATTACGGGGTGTTCCTGTGCCGTCAAAATAGCGGAAGTAGAGGCTGTCGCCTCCCCGCTCGGAGATCCGGGAAGCCCTGTTGCTCCTTGTCACGTCGCCGCCCGTCTCATCCAGCACTTCCCTGCAGGTCTCGATATCACCGAGAGCCGTAAAGAGGGCCGTGAGATCCCCGAAGACCTCCCGGAGGGCGCACACTTCAAAATCGCTGTCAAAGGAGTATTTCGCTTCGTCCCAGCCGGGGCGCAGCGCCGCATTCACCAGGTGCCCTGTCTCGTGGGCTACCGAGTCGCGGTCCTCGAAGGGGCGCTCCATCTCGATAATGTTCTGCCGATAGGGATAGGGCGCCATGCTTATCTCAAGTCTTGCCGCGTTGAAGGTCGGCATGGCAGGGTGCCCTGCAGGGGCTATGTTGATGAAGACTCTTGTACCGTCCTGCCGATAGGCCTCATTGGACCGGGAGAGGTCACTGATGAACTGCTCGTATCTCGTCGCTTTCTCCTGGTCTTCCGGTGAAGCGGTCATAAGCTCCCGGGCCTGCTGTGTCTCACCGAGGTAATGGGTGAAAAATCCCGTGGGCCACGGGAGGTGGCGGCCAAGGAGACCCTCATAAAGGCTCACGGCGCTCTCCGCGTGGAGGCACACATTCAGCTTCGCGTTGAAAGGCGGGATGGAGCTCTCCAGGATCGCACGGCGCTCTTCCGCGGTGAATCCCACCGATTCCCCATCGGAGACGAGAAAGCGCTCATTATTGAGGATGGATTCGATTCTCTTCCTTGGGATGGCCGCCACGTGGGGCTCTTCCACTGACTGGTCGTGGTGCCTTATTCTCACTGGGACATAGCTGTCCTGCCCGGCTGTACCGTCTTCGGACAGGGCTTCCTTATCCTCGCCAGCCTTGCATGGTGGCGCCGGGAGCGCTTTAAGCGCTCTTACCGCACCGGCGCTCCCCGGGAGTCCTCCCAGCCTGTCAACCATGGCCTTGTTCCTTTCATTTCCGCGAATGAAGCCATCTCTATCATACCTCATCCCGGGGCGCGGCAAAAGCCATCTCATGTAACAAATTAGTTACCAGATGGACAACATTTCACTTGGCGAAAAGTTTACATTATTCTGCTATGCAGGAGGTCCGGCGATAAAGTATAATGGTGAGAGAACATGGAGCATTGACGGCTCCCACGGATTATTTTTTGCAGCGGAGCAGCCATGGACAGAATCTCTCACCACGGCATCACACCGCATATCGCGGGAGACTGGAGCAGCATACTCGCCGGCGCCCGTCAATTGAAGGGTGAATCCTCTCCCCCGCCTTCCTCTGTCCGGGACCTCGCAGAGCTTTCAGGCGCTCAGGAAGTGAAGCCTGAGGACCGCCTGAGGGAAAAGCACCACGCGCTCCATGATTCCATGGAGGCTGCACACATTGCAGGGGAGGTCTTCAAAGCCGCCGGCACGGGGGGAATTCTCGCAGCAGCAGCAGGCGCCGGGAGCATCGCGTCAGGTATTTACTTCGCCATAGAGGGAGCGAGGGATCTCCGGGAGGCAAGGGAAAAGAAGGATCTCCTCGCGGGAATCGAATCGGCAGGTCATCTGATGCTTTCAGGGGAGGTAGCCGTAGATGCGGCACGTCTGGCCATGCAGTCGGGGGCCTTGCAGGGAATTGCCGGCTCGGCAATCGCGGCGGCAATCTCATCTCCCCTTGCCACCGCAGCGGGAACGGCCCTTGGCGTAGGCCATGGCGCCGCAGAGATAATAACAGGCGGAAAGGAATTCCTGGAGGGCTTCAGAAACAAAGACGTGAAAAAAGCCCTGGCCGGTGGTCTTACTATCGGCATCGGAAGCTCTGCCGCCGCTGTTTCCCTTGGCGGGGGCCTTCCCGCATGCATAGCCCTCGGGACATTCTTCACGGTGGAAACAGTGATCTCGCACCTTCTGGAAAAATAACACCCCTCTGCGGTGCCTTACACCCCCTGTTCCTTTTATCCCGTCGCAGGGACCTGCGCTCCTGCAGTTCATTGAGGGAGAGACACAGAGGGCAACGGGAAAAAAGGGAGAATCTCTAAAAGAGCGGAGTCCATGGGGGGAAAATGCAATGAGCACAGAGCTGCCTTATGCCATCCAGCGCATCATGCTGCTTGCCGCAGAGAACAGCGCCTTTGAAGAGCAGCTTATAAGAGTGAGATACAAGGCCGTGGATGACCTTGGCATAGTGCTCTCGGAGACCGAGAGAGCCCTGCTGGAGCATGTCACTGATCAGCAGCTGAGGACCATGGTGCAGGAATTCCGCAGGCTCCTCGAGGATGGCAGGTGGCATGAGAACTGCAGGCCTCAGGCACCCATGACCACATTAGGCATTGAAGCTTCTACCCCGCAGAGAGCTTCCCTCACCAGAGGTGTGAACGCCGATTATCCCGCTCAGAGCCCCACAAGGGGAATCAGCGCTCACCACGACGATCTCCATCCTTGCTGCGAAGGCATCGGGATTGAAAGGGAACCCTATGAGCGCCCCTTCCTGGACCTTCTGGTCCATACCCCTCCTCCAGAGCCGCCTGTGCCAGTGAAATTCCACTTCGAATCCTTCCGGGAAGGGCTCGCGGAAGCGAGACGCACCCGCACCCTGCTCATGGTGGCAGTGATGGAAGAGAGCCGGGGAACTCCCGGGGAGCTTCCGGACCTTATGGAAATGGCATCGCGGCAGCTTCTTAATCCTCTCAACGCCGGGCTGGCCTCATTTCTCAGGCAGCATGAGATACTGTTCGCCGTGGCCGGTGCTGCAGAGCTGCCGGCACATCCTGCAGCTCTACGATCTCCCGCGGTCTTCTTTTTCAGCCCTGAAGGCGGGGAGCTGCTCCGGAACGAGCTGCCCCAGAGCGTTGAAGAAATAAAGGGAGCAATCAACAAGGCTCTTTCCATGTTCCGGAAGGAGCCCTCTTGAAGCCCGCATTGAATAAATGCTGAAAGGAGCAATGGCAATGAAGACAAAGGGAATGGCATTGATTTTAGCGGCTTTAACCATCCTTCTCACCACCGGCATGGTATCAGCCCAGGGAACGGCACCGGTGGCAGGCCAGAAAAAATTCCCCCTGCTGGAAAAACTGGAGGCAAGGCTTGGAAGGGCGCTCACCACCGGTGAGCGCCAGCAGATAGGCGCTGCCTCCCGCGATCTCATCACGAGACTGAAAGCCCTCCAGGACGACTTCGCGGTGCAGGTCGCGGGGCAGCTCGGATGCCAGGCGGAGGAGGTGAAAGAGCTGCTTCCCAAGGTAGGCGAATCAAGGGAAGGCGCCGCAACAGGCTTTGTCACCAGGCTCGAGGAGAAGCTGGGAAGGAAGCTCTCGGCACAGGATAAGCAGCTTCTGCTTTCCACTTTCAATGAAAAAAAGGCCGCAGCGGCACCGGATCAGGCGGCCTTTGCGGACAAGGTGTCGAAAATAACGGGCATCCCTGCCCAGGAGATAACGGGCTTTATGACCCAGGCCGGGGGAGGCCGGAACCGCTGACGCACTATAGGCCACTGAAAAGAGGAGATCATGAAAATCTTCATCACCGGGGGAAGAGGCTTTATCGGCAGGAATCTCTGTGAGCAGCTCGGCTCACGTCATACCGTCATGGCGCCGTCGAGCGAAGAGCTGGACCTTCTCGACTGCGTGAAGGTAAGGGATTACCTTACGGAGCACAAGTTTGACGCGGTGATCCACGCAGCCACATGGAATGCCTCCAGAAACTCCCGCAAGGACCTGTCGAAGGTCCTGGAACACAACCTGCTGATGTTCTTCAACATTGCGAGGAACGCTCCCCTCTTCGGGAAAATGATCAACTTCGGCTCCGGCGCCGAGTACAGCAGGCCTCACTGGGTCCCCCTCATGAAGGAGGAATATTTTGACAGCTCCGTCCCTGCCGATGGCTACGGCTTCTCAAAGTATGTCATGCGAAAATACCTGGAAGGCGCCCTGTCGATTGTGCACCTCGTGCTTTTCGGCGTCTACGGGAAATACGAGGACTGGGAGATCCGCTTCATCTCAAATGCCTGCTGCAAAGCCCTCCATGACCTTCCCATCACTATGAAGCAGAATGTCTATTTTGACTATCTTTTCATTGATGACCTGGTGAAAATCATCGCATGGTTTCTTGAACATGATCCGCGGCACAGGGTATATAATGTCTGCACGGGAGAGGCCGTTGACCTTGAAACCTGTGCAAGGATCGTGTGCCAGGTCTCGGGGAAGGAACTGCCCATAAGGGCAGTGCTCACCGGCCTGGGCCGGGAATACAGCGGAGACAACTCCAGGCTTCTCGGGGAGCTGGGGGCCTTCCCCTTCAGCCCCGCGGAAGAGTCCATAAAATGCCTCTTTTCCTGGTATGAATCCCACCGCGACTCAATAGACAGGAACAAGCTGCTGGTTGACAAATGACCGCCGCGGCATTCATTCATCCTGGAGAGGGATGAGCATGTTCTCCCTGAACTCGTCCCTCGGCAGGAAGGGGTACATATCCTCAAGGGGCTTTGAGACGATTCTTCCATCGGGCTTCTTTTCCGACGAGAGCTTGGGGCTGAAGAGATAATCTTCAGGCAGCTCGACGACACAGATACAGGGCCCCCCGTATCCCAGGACCTCCCTTATTTTTTCCGGCATGGTGGAATGGCGGTCCAGGACCATGGACTTTATCCCGTAAGAAGAGGCAATCTTTGTCATATCGGGGCATGTGACACCGCAGGAAGGCCTGCATGCAACATAGTGGCCCGCGAAAAAAGCATCCTGGGTCTGCTTGATGGAGATATAACCACTGTTGTTGAGGACGAAAATCTTCACCGGGAGCCCATAGTGGGAGATGGTCTCGAGTTCCTGGATGTTCATCTGGATGCTCCCGTCTCCGGCAAGGCACACCACTTCGCCCCTGCCAAGAGCAATGGAAGCGCCGATTGCCGCGGGGAGATCGTATCCCATGGAGGTGCAGCCCGAGTTCCATATGGTCCTCTGCCCCTTCTTAACGGCGCTAGCCTGGAAGCCGACAAGGCTTGCCGTGCCGTTGGCCGTGACCATCACGGAGTCTTCAGGCATGCACTTCGTAAGGGTTTTAATGAAATAGTAAGGATCGACGGGGGAGTCGGGCCTCTCGAGAGCATCATTCACCACAGGATACTTCTTCTTTCTCAGGCTGCACCATTCCACCCAGGCCCTGTAATCAGGCAATGCCTCCTGTCTGGCTGCATCCAGGAGGCCTGACAGGAATATCCCCGCGTCACAGAGGACGGCAATGTCTGGGATTACCGTGGGCTTTCTGAGCTCAGCCCCGTCGATGTCCACAATGACCTTTTTCGCGGCCCTCGCGTACGACTTCCAGTTATAGCTCACCTGCCTTATATTGTTTCTCGAGCCCACCGAGAGGAGGAGGTCCGAGTTCTGGAGGGCGAAGTTGCCGGGCCTGTCCCCTATGGTCCCCACTTTTCCTGCAAAATAAGGGTTATCGGCAGCAACAAGGTCGTTCCCGTTAAAGGAGACCACCACGGGAATCTTAAGGGCCTCAATCACCTCATGGAGGATCTTCTGGGCGCCTGCGATGCGGATCCCGTTTCCCGCGAGAAGAACAGGCCGCCGAGATGCCCGCAGGGCTTCAAGAACCTCACGGAGCTTTTCTTTTATGGCAGCCTCATCAGCCGGGGGGACGGCTTCCGCCGGATCATATTCCTCAAGGGACTCCTCGTCAACGAGGGCTCCCTGGACATCAAGGGGGATATCGAGCCATACGGGTCCCGGGCGGCCGGCCATGGCGACAGCAATGGCCTTGTCGAGGAGGTACCTTATCTGCTGCGGCTCCATGACCATGGCGGCGAACTTGGTGACGGGCCTCACCATATCAATGATGTTTATCTCCTGGTCTCCCAGCTGGCGCAACCCGATCTCCCTGCAGGAGGCCAGGGTGGTCTCCCGCTTCACCTGGCCGGAAAGGTAGAGGGCCGGCACCGAGTCAAGCCACTGGCCAATCACCCCCGTGAGGGCATTGGTCCCCCCGGGCCCGCTCGTCACCACTACCACGCCAATCCTGCCCGATACCCTCGCGTATCCTTCGGCGGCAATCGCGCAGGCCTGCTCGTGGTGGTTGCAGATATACTCAATATCGCTGCTCCTGCCAACCGAATCGTTCAGGTGCATGGCCCCGCCGCCTGAAACCATGAAAACATGACGCACCCCATGCTCCGTGAGGCGCTTTACTATGAAGTCAGAGACCTTTATCATGGGTGATTCCCCGCAAAAGATTTTTCTTCCATGGACCTGTGTTCTTTTCCTGAGGCTGCCCGCTAATTCCTTCTCCCGGGGCATCTCGGTCGTCTTGCAGGAACTGAAGTGACGGCCTTATAATTACTTACCAGAGAATACTGCAGGGGGGATAACAATGAACAGAGACATTTTCGAAGATCTCTTCGTGCTCGAGATGGCAAACAACCACCTGGGCAAGGTTGACAGGGGCCTGAGAATCATCATGGAGCACTCCCAGATGGTGCGCTTCAACAACGTGAGGGGGGCGATAAAGCTCCAGATAAGAGATGTTGACGCCTTCATCCACAAGGATTTCCGTGACAGGACCGACATCCGCTACATCAAGAAGACCCTTGACACAAGGCTCACCAAGGATGAATATGCCGTCCTCGTTGACTCCATAAGGAAAAGCAGCTGCACTCCCATGGCCACGCCCTTCGATGAAAAATCTGTGGACCTGTGCACCGAGCTGGGCATCCCCATCCTGAAAGTCGCCAGCTCCGACATCAATGACTGGCCCCTCATAGAAAAAATCGCCAGGACCAAGAAGCCTGTCATTGCCTCCACAGGCGGCACCTCTCTGAAGGACCTTGATGACCTCGTGTCATTCTTCGAGAACAGGCACGTCCCCCTGGCCATAAACCACTGTGTCTCACTTTATCCCACCGAGGACCGCGACCTGGAGCTCAACCAGATAGATTTTCTTCTGAACCGCTATCCCCACCACACGATTGGTTTTTCGACCCATGAATTCTCTGACTGGACCTCTTCCATGATGATAGCCTATGCAAAAGGAGCCAGGACCTTTGAGAGGCACATTGATGTGGAATTTGACGGTGTAAAGATGTCGCCGTACTGCTCCAGCGCCGAGCAGATAGATGTGTGGTTCAAGGCGTACCACAAGGCCAGGGAGATGTGCGGCGGGAGCCCCACCACGAGAGTCGTCAACTCCGACAAGGAAATCTCCTACCTGAACGCCCTGGTGAGAGGCGTCTATGCGAAGAAGGACATGCCCGAAGGCTATGTGATACTTTACGAAAACATGGAAGAGGACGTCTACCTTGCGATCCCCCTGCAGAAAGGTCAGATCTCATGCAGGGAGCTGATGTCGGGAGAGATCCTGCTGAAGCCATGCGCCAAGGATCAGCCCATCATGATTGACATGATAGACAGCCCTTACGCGAGCACACCTTCACTGAAATCGATTATTTATAACAGGGGGATTTGAGCCGGCACATGCCGCGCCGCTGATCATCCGGGAAGAGGAGCCTGCGTGCTACTCTTCCCTTCTTGCTTTTTCGAGCTTTTCCAGGATCATGGCGCGGTGATCATCGATGTTGTCAGGCACTATCTTGAGGTAATAGCAGTCGCCGCATGCGCGGTTCTCATGCCTTCTCCCTTCAAGCATCATCTTGCGGAACCTGAAGAGGCGCCTGCCGTGCCAGATCTCCCTGAGGGACTCCCTGGTGACGTCGCCCACGACGGTGCTGTGGGACCAGTCATTGCCGCAGAGGGAGACGGTGCCGTTGAAATTGATGGCCAGCACGTAGAATGGGTAAGCGCAGACTTCCTTGGGGGTGAAGGGAAGGCCGTCGTACGTGTCGGGATTGGTGCCCAGAGTAAAGTCCTTGATGCTGGAATATGACCAGCCCATGGGCTTTTCCACGCCCACGAAATCGCCTATTCCCTTAAAATCGGAATAAAATTTGTCAAGCTCTTCTTCTGACAGGCCGTAATCAAGAATCTTGATATACAATTCGCATTTCCCGCGGCGCCGGTAAAGATCCCTTATGTTCTCACGGAAGGCATCGTAATCAATATCGACTCCTGAGACCTTCCTGTAGCCCTCGGCGGTGACGGCCTCTACGGAGATGCAGATCATGTCAAGGCCGGCATCGATGATCTCCTCGTTGAGGGCGGGGTTCAGCAGGGCGCCGTTGGTCTTGGTCCAGATTTTTTCCGCAATGGCTGCCTCTTTCGCCATGTGCACCATCAGGGGAAAATGCCTGTTCACCAGCGGCTCGCCGTCCTTGTAGAGGCTCAGGAGCTTCAGTTTCACGCCGAACTCCTTCAGGTTCTCCACGATGCGGCTGAAGAGCTCCATGGACATCACACCGCTGGGACGCCCGACTTTCTTTATCAGCTCGCTATCGCCCGTGGGGCAGAAGATGCATTTGAAATTGCAGAGATTGGCGGGCTCGACATAGACCACGAAAGGGGCCGGAAGCGGGATGACCTCCTCGAGAGGCTGCCGCTCCCTGCAGCGCAGGTCCTTTGCCTGGATCTTTCTTGCTTCCTTTGAGGTATCCATTACCGTCCCATCCATCCGCCATCGACAAGGAGCACGTGGCCATGGACATGCCTGCTCGCGTCGCTTGCGAGGAATATCACGGGGCCGATCATGTCCTCAGGCTCGCCGAACCTGCCGGATGGTATCCTTCCAAGAAGCTCCGCTGATTTTTTAGGGTCGCTGCTTACGTGGGAGGCCATTTCGGTAACAAAGAGGCCCGGCGCGATGGCATTCACGTTTATGTGAGAAGATGCCCACTCATTGGCAAGGCACTTGGTGAGGCCCACAAGGGCGTGCTTCGCCGCGGCATATCCCACGATCTGCCGCGCCCCCTGGAAGCTGCTTATGGAGGCAATATGGATTATCTTGCCGCCACCCCGGGGTATCATGACCTTTGCCGCCTGCTGCGACAGGTCAAGCACTGCCGTGAGCATTAGCTCAAAATCATCATGCCACTGGGCAAGCGGGTAATCAAGTGCCGGGGCGCGGTGCTGCAGGCCCGCGTTGTTCACCAGGATGTCCAGGCGTCCGTAATGGGCAGCCACGCGGTCAACAAGGCCCATGCGCTCATCGGGCTTGAGCAGATCTGCCGGGAGGTAAAAGAGCCTGCCCCCGGCATCGCCGATTTCCCTCTCCAGATCGCCTGGATTGTCACTCCGGGCAGCGACGGCAACCAAAGCCCCTGCCCGGGCAAGGCCCAGGGCCATGGCTTTCCCGAGGCCACGCCTCCCTCCCGTGATGAGAGCAACTTTCCCGGAAACACTGAAAATATTCTCCATGAGAGACCTACTCCGGATCAGAGTCGAAATTTATCCGTTCCTTTTCTATCACCAGGGGCCTTTTCAGCACCTGGGTATGGATGGCGCCGATATACTCGCCGAGAATGCCCGTGAAAAACAGCTGCATTGATGAAAACAGGAAAAGTCCGATTATCATCGGTGCCAATCCAAGCTGGAAATCATTCCAGCGGATGAGTTTATACACCAGGTAGCCCAGGCCCGCGAGGAGGCATACTATGGAGAGCACAAACCCGCTGAATGTGGCAATCCTGAGAGGCACCTTGGAATGGTTCGTGATCCCCAGCATGGCATTGTCATAAAGAGTATAGAAATTATTGCTGGTAATGCCTCTCTCCCTCCTGTTCTGCGTGTACTTCACCTCGGCCCTGGAGAACCCGAGATCGCAGATGAGCCCTCTCAGGTAAGGGAAGGGATCGTTGATTTTTTTCAGCACCTCGAGGACCTCTTTGTCATAAAGGGCATAGGTTGAAAAATTCTTGATAAGCTCTATTTCTGACAGCTTGCCGATCAGGGAGTAATAAAGCCTCCTTACGGCAAACATGACAGGCGATTCCTTGCTTTTCTCCTTGACCCCGATGACTATCCTGGCGCCTTCTTCCCATTTTTTCAGGAATTCGGGCATGAGCTCCGGGGGATCCTGAAAATCGGCGACCATGTAAATGACTGCATCGCCGCTGCATTGAAGCAGGCCATGGTAGGGCGACCGGATATGGCCGAAATTCCTCGTGTTGACTATCACCTTGACACTGCGGTCATTGCGGGCCAGATCTTTCAGTATCTCGACGGTCCTGTCCCGCGACGCGTTGTCGATAAACACGTGCTCATAGCGATACTGGGGCATTGACTGGAATATCTCCTTCACCGTCCTGTAAATGGACTCCACATTGTCCTGCTCATTGTAACAGGGGGTGAAGACACTGATAAGCTTCATGGCGTAAAACCCTGAGTATTCATTATAGTGACTGCCACAGGGCCTCGATTGGTAAATTCTATCAGCGGTGCTTTCAATTCCTGCTTCACCGGCGCCGATCCGCGGCGTTCCTTTAAATATTCCGCAGGGGAGGCAGCCTGCCCTTGATAAAAAGCGATTTTCAGCTATAATGGGAAGGAAGGGAACTCAAGGGGAATTGGATACTCTGAAAGCAAGAAACCAGGAAAAGAACCTTAAAGAAGCCCTCCGTTACGCCGCCATAGGCATACTGAACACCGCTGTGGGCTATGGAAGCTACGCGGCGCTCCTTTATTTCTTCAAGCTCCATTACCTCGCCTCGTCAGTGCTGAGCAACGTGGTGGCCATCACCCACGCATTCCTGTGGCACAAATACTGGACCTTCAGGTCCAAGGGGCCCTTCGCGGCAGAGTATGCGAAGTTTGCCTCCTTTTACGTGGTCTCGGCCTTCCTGGGACTCCTGATCACCGCCTTCTTCGTCGAGATGGCCCATATTGACGCCTACCGGGCAGGTCTCATCAGCATCTTTATCTGTGCCGTCATCTCATATTTTGTCAACAAGTACTGGAGCTTCCGGGAGCATGACAGCGTGGAGCCGGGGCCCCCTCCACAAGGCTAAGGTATCCGGTAGATTCTTATGTGCCTTTTATCGACGGCCTTGTATTCCCCGAAGAGCCTCTCGACATAATCCGCCGTGTGCCTGAGGTACTGGGGCTCCATCACCACCACGTACCTGAGGTGAAAGAAGGAGACTATCTCATTGCGGTAAAGATGGTCGGTCCTCTCAAGCTCACCGAGCTTTTTGAGCTCTTCCCGGTAGTCCAGAATATTGCTGGGCACCTGGGGCTGATCGAGGTGCTGGTTGAGCAGAATTGTCTCGAGGATCCTGGTTTTTGCAAAGGTAGTGAGCTTCTTGAGAGGCACCCTCGGTATGTAGCCTGACAGCAGCCTCTTGTGATGATAAATCTGGTAATACATGTCCTCGCCCGTGTGAAAGCCCACTTTATAGAGGCCGCTCATGAACTGGAGAGGTACAAAAAGCACCGTGCAGTCCTCGCGATCCCTCGTGATCATTGAAAGCTCCGGCGGAACATGGGAGGAAGTGGTGGGAAAGGGTATGGGAAGAAACTCCACGGCGATGAGGGAGCAGAAAAGAAGTGACAGGATGAGCCTTTTCCCGGGAGTCGATGCTTTTTTCAGCAAGAGCTCATTAAGGGCCCAGGCTGCCAGCACGGCTGCTGAGAATATCATCACGATGAGGAGCCTTACGGGCCACCTGAGCTGGGAGAGCAGCGGGATAAAATAAAAAGCGGCATAAGGAAGGGGGATGGATATCTTCGCCCCGCCCAGGTGAAAGGCTCCCATGAGCCTCTCGCCTGTCCATCCGAAGAGATGAAGGGAAGGCCCCAGGGAGAGGAGAGAAAACACCAGGAATGACCAGAAAAAGAAGCGGAAATCCCCAAGTTTTTTCCTGTTTATGAAGGCGAGCACGAGGAGAAAAAGGGCCGAGTACCCGAAAAAGCTCGTGGTCTCCACGAGGTTCTCAGCGGACTGGAAGGGATTTTTCACGAACGCCCCCGCGAGGAAGTGGTTCGAGCCCGGGAAAAAAAGCGCCCCCGGGTCAAAGGAGAACTCGTCGGCCTTGATCCAGTGCACATTGCCGCCGCCTTCTATGGCGAGCTGGGAGAATGCCTTATAGAGTACGGGCGATGAGAAGACCAGGAATACCAGGAGCACGGCAAGGGCATCACCGGCGATTTTTCTCGCTGAGCCCCTCTGCTGCGCCATAGACCAAAGAGTATATACCATGAAGATAAGGCCCAGGAAAGCCGGGGTGGTGAAGCAGCAATAGAGGGAGAGGCTCCAGACGAAACCCGCCCAGATAATCCACCTGCGCCCCCCCTCCCGCCTGTGCCTTATCAGGGCAAGGATAAAGAGCGGAAGGGTAAAATAGCTCGATACATCAAAGATATGCTGCGTTGCGTGGAGCGACATCCAGGGGCAGTATGCGAAGATTATGGCTGAAAACATCGCCGCCGCCCTGGAATTGAAAAGATAAACTCCCAGAAAGTACATGGAGAGGGCCGGCAGGGTCATATCCACGATGGTCAGGATGTTCCACGAGACAGAAAGTGAGAAAAAATCCTGGAGCAGGTAAAAAAAAGAGACATTCACCAGGGAAAAGCCCTGGAGCCCAAGAGACTGCCCGAGAGGATAAAAGACATAATCGCAGAAAAAGGGGGACTGGTGAAGAGCCTGCAGGGAATACTTGAACCACCATGCCCCCCAGATGGTAATGGTGAGGTCCTTGCCGTGGCCGATGAAATCGGTGGTGAATGATTCAATGCCGGGATAGGTGAAAAGAAGCGACATGCCTGTGAAAAACAGGACCGCCAGGAGGTCCTTGAAATAAGCCGCACCGGATAGCTTCAGCCACTTCACTCGGGGATACATCACCTTCCTCGCGCAGCAGCGCGTAAGGTCAGCTTTTCCTATTTTATCACAGGGGAACGGCGGAGTAAAGTGCCGAAGTTCAGCTCCCGGAGTCCACAAATTCCCTGAGCTTTGCAAACCGTGGGCTTGGCTCAAAGGGCCTGTCAAGATCGGCAGCGGTGAGGCCGTAATTGCCGTGACGGCGGAATACAGGGGAGCCCGCATAAGGCTGAAACTGGTTGAGCCTGATATTCCCGATCTCGCCAGCATGGGCCTCGATGAAAGAGAGGGTCTCAAAAAAATCCTCTTCGGTCTCACCGGGGAAATCGGTCATAAAGGAAGCGATGACGGGAATCCCCGCCGCAAAGGTTCTTTTCACCGCCCGGGACGCATCATCCCTTCCATAACTCTTCCCCATGAGGGAGAGGACTCTTGAAGAGCCAGATTCTATCCCGAAAGTTATGGCGCTGCAGCCTGCCTTGCACATCTTTTCCAGCAGCGGCATCTCCAGGGGAATATCCACCGCGGCATAGCAGAACCACGTTCCCCTGAAGCCAGCTCCTATGAGGCCGTTACAGAGCTCTTCAAGCCTGTCGGGGTCGGCGTTCATTATCCTGTCATTGAAGCTCACTCTCCTGATGCCGAAATTATAAGAGCATGTGAGGAGCTCTTCCACGAGGTCCGCGGCACTGCGCTGGCGGTAAGGGCCGTAGAGATGCTCCACATTACAGAAAGCGCATGCAAGGGGGCATCCCATCGAGCCGTTCACAATCACCTGGAGGGAATCTCCCGAGATCTGGCGGTAAAGACTTCTTGAAAGGTAAGAATAGTCGGGAACTACATATTCCATGGTGCTCCCGTAGCAGTGAGGATTCACTTTAAGGCTTCCATTGTCCCTTGAGGGGCAGAGCGTGCCCGGAAGGCTGGTGGGAAGGTCGCTGCCTGCGCGGTATGCCTTCAGGACCGCCTCGAGAGGGCCGTAGGGCTCATTGCAGATGGCCATGTCAAAATTTACCCTGCGCCCTGGCTGCCTGAGCTCGAGGGCAAGATTCTCCACGGAGATATTTGCATAAAGAAGAAAAAGGGAGGAAATTCCGCCGTGGAGCTCGTTAAAAAGATATGCGGGGAAATTGATCTCTGCTACAAAAGGGAACTCATGATGCTTGAGAACTTCCCGGACTTTCCGCGGTGAGACGGCTATCAGCACTATCGAGGGGCCTGCGGCCAGGACCTCCCTCTTCCACGCCAGCACTCCGTCCTGCACCAGCGCCGTGACCGCCTGCAGAAGATCCCGGTCCATCCGGCGGGCATGGAAGTCCGCGATGAAATCCTTGCCGGTAATGAGCTTATAAAGGCATCCATGGAGGTAATCCTCCATAAGGCCGTTCACTCTCTCGAAGTCAAGGCGCGTGGAGAGCTTTCCCCTTGAAGGAGCTTGCAGGCCCAGGGAGGGATGGCCTTCAAAGAGCGCTTTCAGCCTGAGGTACAGCTCGATCCTGAGGTGGTCAAGGAGAACCTGAAAGCCCTGCCTGCCGAGAAATGAAGCAATGCTGTAAAGCTCCGGCTCCGGGTACCCGAAGGAGACCCCTATGGAGCTGCAGAGCCACACAATGCTGTTCTTCATAGGTCGCGCCCCTCCAGGGCCGCTGCTCTAATCGTGCCTCTCCCCCACGACTGCCAGGAACTCCTGGTATTTCGGGTACTGGGGCGGCCTTCTCATCACGGCCACCTGGTCGATGCCTTCGCCGTAATTGTCAAAAATGTCGCTCACCTTCGATGAGACTTCTACGAGGTCCTCTGACGATGTCACGTAGGAGCCTCCCCTGGTGACGGTGACTCCCGACACCATATAGACCTCGCGCTCCATCTTCGCCATACACTTGAGGCACATGACCTCACGGGCGCCGCACCTGCTCCCGCACTGGATGCAGAGGTTGAAATACCTCAGGATCGATTCAGGATAAATGTCAATGGGCCTGAACTGGGGATGCTTCTTTGCCGGCACTGCGCTCTCATCACCGCTGGCAGCCTGGGCTTGTTCCGCCTCGCCAGTCCCGCCGGCAGCCTGCGAAGGCGCCTTTTTCGCAGCCTTCTCGATTCCTCCGGCTGAGGGGGCAAGCATCGAGATGGTAATCTCGGCCGCCTCTTTCCCGCTTACCGCCTCTTCACCTGTTTCGTAAGGGATGGAGGAAGCCACCTGCCGGAAGGAAATGCCGCGATCACCAAGGAGGCTTGTGGCCATGGCCTTGTCGGAGGCTTTCTCCCAAGCCGCCTTCTCGATGCCGTGCTCTGCCATTCTCACCATTGCCTCCGATTCCACGTAGTCAATGAGGTGCTGATCGGAGGCGGGAATGCCTTCCATCTTCGCAGCGAAGGGCCTCTGGAAGATGCTTGCGGCCACATCGGTCTTCAACTGGCCTGCCGCCTCATCGCCTCTCACCACGGCCGCCGATTCCGAGCTCCTTGTGCCGCTCAGGACCTGCTCCCGGCGCCCCCTTTCAATATTGCCGATGAGCTTTTCCACCCGGGTCTTCCCGTTTTCGAGGGATGCTGCGTCATTCACAAAGGCCTTGATGTTTTTCCTGAGCTCCTGGCTCATCGAGGTCTGGTCAAAGAGCTTCGCCACATTACGGGCGCCCTCGTTTGATTCCGAGGCTTTAGTGAAAAATTCCAGCAGGGCTTCCCTTCCCTCGGTCGTCCTGTTCACGTTCTTCACCATTACCGCAAGGGCGCCTACATTGGTCTCCGCAGCCGAGAGCTCGCCCAGTATCCGGGGCCATCTGCCAATTGCATCAGGATCGGAAGTGGTGTTCCTGAGGAACCGGGCAAAGTCAGCTGCCGTCTTCTGCGAGGAGGAGGCCTGCTGCAGCAGAATTGCCGCACTGTGGGAGCCTTCGGGGCTCTGGACCAGGTTGCTGAAGGTTTCGGCGAGAGCCCTGGCCCCTGACTCATGGGCCGATCCCTTCCCGAGCGTCGAAGCGAGAACCTCTGCGCCTTCGGGCATTGAAGAGATGTTGAGAAGTGATTTTTCGATAGCCACGAGGCCATCAGGTGATTTTGAACAGTTCTGGAGAAATATCGCCATATGGCCGGCACTTTCTCCGGTGACGGTGAGGCTTCTGAGCATGTCGGTCATCACGCGGACCCCGCCGGAATCCTGCGTTGCCTGGGCAAAGAACTGGGCGAAAGCGCCTGTTCCCTCTTCCGTGTATGTCATGGCGACAAGGGCGCGGTTCAGGGCCTGGGCCCCGTCACGGGAAGATGCAATGCCCGTCATAAGCTTTGCGAGGCCTTCGGCACCGTCCCTGGTGGCCGACAGGTTCCTGAAGGCCTCTCCCATGAAGCGTGCCCCCTCCTCGGTGGCAGCGCCCTTCGCAATGAGGCCTGCCATGGAGAGGGAGCCTTCCCTGGAGGAAGCGGCGCTCGAGAGGGTCTTGAGGAGCACGGCCGCTCCATCTTCAGATGAAGAGAGCTGCGCCATGAAAGTGGAAACATTGCGGGCGCCCTCGTCCGACGAAGCCATCTGGGTAAGAGACTGGCCTATCGCCCTGGTGCCTCCCGTCATCAGAGCCGAACGGCGGATCAGCATGGCCATCTCCTCGTTTCCCCCCGGTACAGAGGAGAGCTGGGCAAGGGTCTGGGCAAGAGCCCTGCCTGCCGTGACATTTCGAGAAGATGACTCCACGTGGCCCAGGAACTGCGACAGCCCCTCGGTAGTGGCGCAGAAATTTTTGACGGCGCCGGCAAGGGACTCAGCACCTCCAGGAATAGCAGAGCTTCTGGCAAGGAAGAGGGAAAAGTCCTTCATCCCGTTGTCCGTGGCCACCAGGGAGCCCACAAGGCTGCGAAGAGACTGGGCACCTTCAGGCGTCGAAGAAGCGGCATGCACAAAGGAGGCCAGGGTCTCTGCCCCTCCCTCGTGGCGTGCTGCCTGAGCCAGCATCCGTGCGGTGCTCAGAGCGCCCTCGGGCGTGGATGCGAGGTTCTCCATGGTCCTGAGAGCCACCGTCTCGCCCTGGGGCAGCGTCCCGGCACTGGAAAACAGCGATGCGACAGCCCGGGAGCCCTCTTGGGATGACGACAGGACAGCAAAGGTCTTTGCCAGGTTCAGTGCCGATTCACCCCGTGACGAAGAAGCCGACAGGACTCTCCAGAGTGCTTCCTTTCCGTCTCTTGAATCCGAGAGGTTCTGGAAAAGGCCTGTCACATCTTGAGCGCCTTCCTCAGTCGAAGCGCAGCGGGCCAGTATAGCCGTAAAAGTCTTCATCCCCTCGCCGCTTTTCTGGATGTTCCTGAGGAATGACGCCATGGTGGCGGCGCCCTCCCCTGACCGGGTGGCGGCCCTGAGGAAACGGGCAATGTTTCTTGCGCCGTCCGAAGTCGAAGACATGTCATTGAGGCTCCCGGTAAGGGCATGCATGGTCTCCCTGGAAGAGGAAGCCTTTTCCAGGAATCCTGAGAGCACCTGGGCGCCATGGGGTTCCGCTGAAGCCATGTTGGCGAAGGCCAGGGCCAGGGCCTTCCCTCCCTGCCCTTGAGACAGGTGGGCTGCCGAATAGAGAAATGACTGGGTGCCTTCCCTGGTGGAGACAAGCCTCTCCACAGCCCTGGAGAGATTCTGCGCCCCTTCGGGCGTGGCGCTCATGGAGACAAGAGCCTTCTCAATGTCAGCCCTGCTGCTCTGCGAGGCCGAAGCCGTCTGGATAAATGCCCGGAGGATCTCTTCATTTCCCTTCACTCCTGTCATGTTGACAAGAGCCGCTGAAAGTGCCTTTGAGCCTTCAGGCGACGCCGATACTTTAGCCAGCAGCGACGAGGCATCATGGAGAGACTGGTCATTCCCGATGACGCTCCGGAAAAGCTTTCCAAGGGCACTGGCGCCTTCCTTCGGCTGCGAGGCCTTCTCCAGCACGAGGGCAAGGTTCCTGGCGCCCTCGGTGGTGGAGAGCATCTGCTTCATCGTGTCAAAGAGCATCTCGCTTCCCCGGGGAGCTGCAATGCTGTCTTTCAGAAGGCCTGTCATCACTTTTCCACCTTCAGCAGTATCGTAAAGGCCCGCCATGGCATGGCTCACCTCGCGGGCCCCGTCCCTCGACGAAGAGAGGCGGCGGTATGACTCGATGAGAGTCCTGCTCCCTTCCTTCGACGGGGTGACCGCTTCCATTACCTTGGCAAAAATCCTGGCTCCCTCCGATTGTGCGGTCATCTGCCTGAATGCCGAGGCCAGAGAACCCGAGGCCTTCTCATCTTGTGACGCCCTGGAGATGAACTGCAGCAGCGTCCCGCTGTCTTCCTTCCCTCCCGCGACGGAGAGGAGGAACTTCCCGAGCGCTATACCACCCTCGGCTGATGTCGAGGCCCTTGAGAAGAAGGCGGCCATCTCCCTCACCCCGTCGGGCGACGAGGTCACCTTCCTGAAGGTTGCTGCAAGAGTCTCCCTTCCTTCGTCAGTTCCCACGCTCCTCTCCAGGAAAAGGGCGATATTCTTTGATCCGTCATACGAGGAAGCCATCTGGCGCAAGGCATTGAAAAGGGTACTGGAGCCCTCGCCTGTGGAAGCCATTGACCCGATGGAGCGGGAGAGGGCCAGGGCCCCTTCCCGATTAATCGAGGTGTTGGCCAGGGCCTGGGAAAGGTGAAGGGCACTCTCCCCGCCCGAGGCCATCTGCGTGAAAGCCCTCCCGATATTCTCTTGGCTTGGGGAAGACTGCCGGGCCATAGAGGAGAAAAGGCCTGCCAGGGAGTTCTGTCCTGCCGGTGATGCCGAGATCCTTGAGAGAAGCTGGGCAAAATCCCTTACCCCGTCGGGCGTCCTAGAGGCGTTCCTTGCGAAGAGCGCAAGATTATCAGCCTGCTCGGGCGACGCGGCGCAGTTCTGGAGAGTCTTTCCCACGTGGGCGGCGCCCTCATTGGAGAGGGAGGCACGGTTCAGGATAAAGGTGAAGTCCCTTGCTTGGTCAGGCTTCAGGGCAAGCCCGCCGATGATGCGGCTCAGGGCTGCAGCACCCTCGCCCTGTGACGAGGCGGAACTCAGGAACTTTGCGCAGACGTAGCTTTCTTCCGAATCCCTCGAGGCATTGCCAAGGAATTTAATGAACTCTCCCATCCCTTCTGCGGTCCTCGTGGCCGACGCGATGATGGCCGATGCCTGGCCTGCCCCCTCGGGACGCCCCAGAAGCGACAGGAGCACCAGGCCGCTCGTGGTTCCTTCCGAGCCTGCCTTCCCTGAGAAAAGCTGCATGAGCATCCTTGAGCCCTGCTCAGTTCTGGAGGCCTCGGTGAGGAATGCCGAGAGGTTCTCGCTTCCCCTTGACGACGATGCCATGGAGGCAAAGGCTGTCTGCAGGGACCTCGAGCCTTCCTGTGACGCGGTGATCCGTGAGAAGACCTCCATGAGGGACTGCGATTCTCTTGAAGAAAGCCTGGAGACTATTTCCGAGAGGTTGCGGGCTCCCTCGGAGGTCTGGGAGATATTTCTCAGGGCACAGGAGAATTCGGCAATACCTTCTTCGCTGGCCGTGGCGTTCCTGAGGAAGGTGAGGAGGGCTTTGTCGCCGTCCCTGGATTTTGCCATGGAGAGGAGAGCCATCGAGGTGACGGCGCTCCCCTCGGCCGTGCCTGTGATCCTCGATAAAAGGGCGGCGAAGTCACGGGACCCATCCTTCTGGGAGGACATCGCCGCCAGGGCCTGCGCGAGGGAGGCTGCGCCCTCTTCAGAGAAAGTGCCCCTCCCGATGAAGACCGCCACATTTCTGGCGCTGTCGGTAGTCCCCGCCATGGTCTGCATGGCCTGGAAAAGCTGCCTTGTCATCTCGCCCGAGGAAGTGGCCCCCTTGATAAAGCCTGCCATCGCTCTTGCGCCGTCCTGGACCCTTGACGTGTGGGAGAGCAGGTGGCTCAGCAGCTCGCCGCCGTTTTCCGTATCAGCAACGGCGAGGAAGGACTTCACCATGGCCTTCTCCCCTTCGGGGGAGTGGGCGGCAAGCCTTATCATCACGTCGGCGACAGCCTTTCCTCCCTCACGGTATGACGTTACATGGGCCAGCGTGTGGGTAAGGCTCAGGCCTTCATCGTGCGACGCCGACGAGTTTACAAGAAGGGAGGTGAGGGACTCGAGACCTTTCGGTGTCCTTGAGAGGTTCTGAAGGGTCTTTCCCAGGAGGGTTGCCGATTCCTCCGATGCAGTGGCCGTATTGTTGAGGATCGCCGAGAAATCCCTGAGGGTTGCCGGCTTTGACGAGGCTTCCGATATGAAGCGCTGGAGGGCCATTGAGCCCTCGGCACTCGTTGTTGCCGTGTGCAGGAACCTTGAGGCCAGGATTGCTTCGCCGGGATTGCGGGTTGCGGCGCCGAGGAAAGCCATGAATTCTGCTGTGGATTCACTGCCCGACGTAGCGGCGCTGACGAAGTTTGCAGCCTGCTTCTGGGCTTCAGGCCCTCCCAGCACCGACATGAGCAAGGCTCCCTGGCCTCCCTGGCCGGTTTTCCCCGAGAAAACGTTCATCAGCAAACTGGCGCCCCGGGATGTCCCAAGGCCTTCCGAGATAAGCTGTGACAGGCCTCTTGCATCCTGGGGAGACGAGGCCATGTGGGAAAGTGCTGTCGAAAGCGCCTTGGAGCCTTCATCAGTGGAGGCGAGACGCGCCATGCTCTCAAGGATGACCTGGCTTCCCTCTCCCGTTTTCGTGAGCCTCCCCATGAGGGACGAGAGTTCATGGGCCCCCGCAGGGGTGGATGCCATGTTCTGGAGAGTGAGGGCAAAGGCTTTCCCTTCCCTGGCCATCGTCGATGCATTTCTTATGAAGGCGAGGATATCCTTTTCATTTCCCTTCACCTGCGCCATCGCGTTGAGGCTCCCGGCCAAGGCTCCCCCGTCTTCCGGCGACAGGGATACCCTGGAAAAAAGCCCTGTCATCTCCTGGACACCCCTGTGGGTGGAAGTAAGGTTCCTGAAAGCGAGGCCGAGTGCTGCCGCACCTTCAGAAGTGGAAGTGCCGTTCCGGAGGAAAGTGGCCACATTTCGGGCTCCATCAGCTGTCGAGGCCATGGTCCTGAGGGTCGAGAAAAAGGATTCGCCTTCACCGGGCGCCGCCGAAGCGGCGCCTATGAGCTTTGCCATGGCCTTTGAGCCATCAGGCACCGATGAGGCCTGGGCCATGGCCTGGCCGATGAACCTTGTGCCTTCTGCGGTGGAAGTCATCTGGCGCAGTGTCGTCATGAGAGAAGTGCCTGTCTCCTGCGAATGGGACGACATCTTGATGAGAAGCCCCGAGAGGACTGCGGCGCCCTCCTTCGACGACGACATCGCCGCAAAGGTGGAGGCCAGCTCCCGCGATCCCTCGGGAGTCCTGGAAGCGCCTTCAATAAACCGGCCGAAGTGCTGGAGGCCTTCGGGGGTCCTCGCCATGCTCTGGAATATTCTTGCTATCGAGAGGGAGCCTTCATGGGAGAGAGAGGCGCCGCTGAAGATTCTCACGAGATCCCGGGAGCCGCCTCCTGTGTCATCACTGGCCGCAATGTTCCCTATGGTCTCGCCCAGGGCCCCGGCGCCCTCCCTTGTCAAAGAGCCTCTCTGGAGGAAGGTGGCAACGTTTTTAGCCCCTTCGGCCGTCGAAGCCATATTCCTGAGAGCGGGGAGGAGCTGTGCCGAAGCCTCCTGTGAGCTTGATGCAAGGCGGAGCAGCATTGTCATGGCCTTGCTCCCGTCAGTGACAACCGACGTAGAGGCCATGGCGTGGCTCAGAAACTGGGCGCCCTCGCGGCTGCTCGACATGTTGAGGATTGAGCCGAGCAGGTCATGCTGCAGTGCCGGAGAATGGGCAGAGAGCTTGATGAAAAGATCGGAGAGCACCTGGGCGCCTCCGCCTGTTGTCGAAATGGAGGCAAGGACCTGGCTCATCACCTTGCCGGACTGCCCGGTGCTCGACGCGGCGCTCAGGAAGTTTCCCAGCACCTCGGTGCCCTGGGGCATCCTGGAGATGTTGTGAAGCACCCGCGAGAGGGCCTGGGTGCCTTCAGGCGAGCTTGAGGCCATGGCCATGAGCTGGGCGAACTGGTGGGCGTCGTCCGGGCGGAGGGAAAGAGTGCTCATGGCCTGCTTCAAAGCTTCGGCTCCCTGCCTCGTTGAGGCGCCGTATTCCATGAGCTTTGCCACGGCAGCCTTTCCTTCGGGGTCTGTCGTGGCCTCCATCAGAAACTTGACAAGATTCCTGGTCCCCGCCGGAGTGGAAGCACAGTTGATAATGAACTCGGCGGCATAGGCGGGACCGTCTGAGCGGTTGAGGAGGCTCACGAAGGTCTTGAGCATCTCCTTGGAGTTATAGGTGGCAAAGGCGCCCGTCTCAACGAGCTCTGACAGGGTCTTGTAGGCCTCCGGCGCTGATTTGCCCAGGTCTACCTTCACGTCCTTGAGGATGGCGTCGGCAGCCCTCTTCTGAGAGTCCTCAAACTTCTCCATCTTGTCAAGAAGCTTTACGAAGTCCTGCTTCTTGGCCGCTCCCTCTTTCCTGAGGGCGCTGGCCTCATCCTGGAGAGCTTTAGCTTCCTCCCTCAGCGTGCGGGCGTCCTTGGTCTTGGTGTCGGCCTCTTTTTTTAAGGTGGTCTCGGTCTTTACCTTTTCCTCGGTCTCCGTATCGATGACCGCCTTTTTAAGGCCCTCTTCCTTGAGCTTCGCGCCCTGCTCAGCCTTTTTCGCTTCTTCGGTCTTCTTTGTTTCTTCGGTCTTCTTTGTTTCTTCGGTCTTCTTCGCTTCTTCGGTCTTCTTCGCTTCTTCGGCCTTCTTCGTTTCCTCGGTCTTCTTCGTTTCCTCGGCCTTCTTCGTTTCCTCGGCCTTCTTCGTTTCCTCGGCCTTCTTCTGCTCCTCGAGCTTCTTCGCTTCTTCGAGCTTCCGCGCGGCTTCCTCCTCGAGGCGCTTCGCCTCGGTTTCCCTCTGCTTGATCTCTTCCTGGAGCCTCTTCGCCTCCTCGGCCTGCTTTCGCGCTTCTTCCTCAAGGCGCCTCAGCCGCTCGGCCTCTTCCCGTGTTCTCTGCTCGTTAAGGGCCTGCTGCGCTGGCTGAGAGAGCGTCGTGTCATCGACAGGCTTGGGTGTCACCGGCTCGGGAGTGACTGTCCCGCCTCCCGGAGTCGGATCGGTGATGGGTTTGGGGATGGGCGGCGTGACAGGGTTCTGGTCGATTGGCCCCATGCCTCCGCCCGCGACTCCCCCTGTTCCGCTGCCAGGAATTGTGTTGGTTCCCAGCACGGTGCTAGGCTGAGGCTGTATAAACGTGGGCACCGTGCCGTCAGAGGCGATGCCGGGCATTCCCGGGGTGACGCCGGGGGCTCCGCCGGTGCCGGCCTGCCCTCCCTGGCCGCCGGTGGCAGGATTCAATACCCCTATTCCCGACTGGTCTCCGGTGCTTATGGTGATGGTGCTCGGAATGCTGACATCTATTCCCAGTGAGGAAATTGTGGCGCCGTCAGTCACGGTGACCGTGCCCGGCTGGGGGCCCGGCTTTACCACACCTCCAGCAAAGCCATCATTGCCGGGACCTGGCTTCGGGGTGGTATCGTGAGTGGGATCGGTCTTTGGCTGGCCATAGCCCTGGTTGCCCGTATCCCCTATATGATGGGAAAAATCCCAGAGGTAAGGGCGAGAACCATTGCCGGCAGTGGTATTCTGGACCTGGGTCTGCACCGCGGGCTGCGGGGGAATATACGTCGGGATGACTGAAGGCGCGGCTGGAATTGCGTATGTTCCGGTGCCATGCTGCGGCGGCTTGGGACCCGTCTGTCCCGTGCCGGCAGTGGCGTTGCTGTTCACGGTGCCCCAGAAATTCTGCTGCTGGCCGCCCTGTTCACCCTCGCCATGAACCGTGCTCTTGCTCCAGCGGTATTTCTGATTGGAGTTGATCTGCTGCATCGTATAGGTCTGGAGCTGAGTGGTATGCCTGAGCCTCCTTGTGCTCTCGCGGGAAGTGCCGAAGAACCAGCTCTTCAATGTCCCGAAGAGGCCGCCGGTATTGCCCTCACGGTAGTTCTCCACAATGGCATCCTGGATATCCACCGAGAGGCCCAGAGCTTCCTCATTGAGCTCAAGGCCCTGAAGCTCGGCAGGTGCGTTACGGATCTTGTCGGGGTTATCACGGGCAAATTTTGCCGTATCCAGGGCCCTTTGGCATGCCGTATCAAAGGCCTGCCCCTGGGTTCCCTCCTCTCCCTGGCGCTTGAATGACTCGACCCACTGCTTGAACTGGCTCCCGAAGGATTGTTCTCCTGCGCTCACGCTGTTGAAGAAATTCATCGTGGAGCGGTCATCGATACCCCTCTGCCCGTTCTTGTCCTTGGCGAGGAGCACCCTGTCAATGAAGGGACTGAGGCGCTCGGGCGAGGAGAGGGCCTGCTCGGCTTCCGACCTGTACTGGCGGAGCCTCTCCTCCCGCTGCTGCGGGGTGAGGCCCTGCCATTCTGCATCGGAATACTCGAGCCTCCTGAGGCGCTCGATGGACAGATCGGTGAACTGCTGCCTCTGCGGGGCATTCTGAGAAGAGCTCAATGAGCTATGAAGAGAGGAAACCATGGCTTCGTGCTGGCTCATCTGCCGCCCGATGCCCACATAGGCGATATTTGTCATGATTTGCTCGTTGCTCCGGAGCTTCCCGTCGCGCATATCGCGGAAGAACTGCACCTGCTGCCCGGTGAGGCCCATTCCTCCCTGCTCCTTGGGGAGCACCATCTTGGCGATGAAGTCCTGTGATGCCTTTCTTTGCACCGGATCACTTGAATTCTCACCCCGCATTATGGTCTTTATCATGGTCATCACTTCAATGAAATCGCCTGACCGGGCATTCTGGCTCACGCTTGAAAGCTTTTCAGGGTCGGTCTCCCCGAGGTCCCGGTAATATTGCTCATACATCGTGCAGAAATTATTCTGGACATCTCTGTCAAACTCATCAGATTCTTCGTCAAGCCTGCCGAAAATCTGCTGGGCCTCCTTGCTCTGTACAAGGGCCATCTGCTCCATGGACGAGGGATTCATAGGATTGAAATAGGCATCATTGCCTCCGTGGTTGGATTCATGGCGGCAGGACTGAAGCTGCAGGTTGTTGAGGCGCTCGCCTCTCAGAAGCGAGTCGCGCACCGATTCAGGAACATATGCAGTATTTGTGTCGCTGTCATACCGTGGCCCTTTGCCTTCCCCCTCTTTTTCGCCCGGAGGGACAAAGGCCAACCGCTTCATCTGGAGGACCTCAGAGATGCCCGAATCGGGATAATCAGCATAGACCTCGGTTATATAGCTCTCAGCCAAGGTGTCAATCCTGTCCTTGGGGATGCCCTCGGTGTTATTGAGGTTGAGCTGCATATTCGCCACGGCCATGACCCGGTCGCGCTGGCGATTGTATTCATCGGTCCCCGGCTTGGCAGTAATCCCCGCAAGGCCCTTATTCATATACTCCAGTGTGCTCTCAAAGCGGGCGGGGTCCTTGCAGTCAAGGAGCTTCATCATGGTACTCATCCCGGTGAGGGATTCCTTCTGATCCTGCGATCTGAGCAGGGAGAGAGGCGCCCTCATAAGCTCATCCATCTGCGCCACTGTCGTTCCCGGCTGGAAGCGGCTCGCGAGAAGAAGAGCGGCGGCCTTCTCCTCGGGCTTCTCAAGAGACTTGAAGACCGTTGAGCTGCTGATATAGCGGTAGGCGCTCCTCTGCTGCTCCGGTGTCATCTGCATAAGCTGCTGCATGACCTGGCACTTCATGGCAGGGTTGAGGTCTCCGGTGATTGAAAGGAGCATGTCTCTGAATTCTGCGGGCACGGTAGAGACGAAATTCAGGAAACGCGTGTTGATCTCAGTTTCCTCGCCCCTGCTGAGCATTCTTCCAGAGCCTCTGTTCCTTCCCGGGTCTTCAGCCCTGCCCGCTCCCGCACTGCCCGGAGCTTCCACGGGACGCCGGGCGGCACCGGAAGCCCCGGGCCTTTCCGCGCCTGCCGGTGCGCCGGGCTCAGCCCCTGCAGGAGATGAAGGCCTCAGCACCCGGGGCTGCTGAGCGCCTGTCTGAGACCTTGCGGCGGGAGCGCCTCCCATTCCTGTTTCAAAGGGCACGGCGAAAGTCTTATGAAGGTTTTCCAGGGTTTTCTTGTCGGCACTGCCGAAAGCCCTTATGAATTTGTCTATTTCGGGCTGCTTCATCTCTGCAAGCGACGAGACAAGGCCTTTTGAGAATCCCGCCACGGTCTTTGACCTGGCGGAGGCTTCTTTCCCCTCGGTCTTCAGGTCGGGGCTGTTGAACTCACTGAAGATAATATTGAGAAGCTTCGCCCGTGACTCGACTGAGAGATTCTGCATGGTGCTGTCCAGGGTCCGCTGCTCCTCGAAAGAGAGGTAATTCATCATGTGCCTGACCTTGTTCTTGAGATTCCTGCCCACGGTATCCGAGGCCTCCGGTGCGGACAGGGAATCAAACTCCTTGTACCAGTCCGCCCCGGTATAGGAATTCCGGCTATAGGCAAGAAGCTTCTCGCAGCGCTTTGAATGCTCGTCGATTCGGGCAGCCATGTCGGCATTCCCCTGCTTACCCGCCGGGGGACTGCTCGTGGAGACTGCCTTGACTAACTCTTCATCACTCCTGAGTTTTCCCCCCATCCAGGCGCCCATGAATTCAGCGGAGCCATCGGGCAGGAAGCTCCCGTAACCTTTTTCCAATCCCGTCTTTCCTTCCCTGTCGCGGGCGAAGAAGAGGGTGCCCAGGGCCGCCGTGAACTCTGCCCCCGAAGTGGTGGCCTGCTTTACAAGGTCCTTTGTCTCCTCGATGCCGAAGCCAAGCTCAAGGTATCTCTTTGTGAGGTCACTCTTAAAAGGTGACGTGTTGTTCTGCACCTGCCTGTAGAGATCTGCCGCCTTAGAGATGAAGGCGTGTCTCTCGGAGGCGCCGGAGTTCTGACCGTCCAGCATGGCCTGGAACGAGACATGGAAAGTCTCGTGGAGAAGCTGCGTCCTCTCTTTCACGCCGAGCTCCTGGCCCTGAGCGATGAAGGAGGAAGGAATGGAAAGCTGCCGGGTCTGCCTGTCGAAGGACGGGCTTCCAGTCTCTTCAAACCTTATTTTTTCAGCCTCGCGCAGAGTATAAAGGGTGAAATTGCTTGATATCCTGTCTTTTGCCCCCCTCAGCATCCCTATCATTCCACCAAGCTGATCCTTCTGCTCGTCAAAAGTGAGCTCCATGCCGCATTCACCTATGGCGTTGCCCAGCTTGAGTCGTGAATAGGCCTCAATGAGGACTTCCCTCTTTTTCTCACCTGCTTCAGCGTTGAAGGGAGCCCCGCATATTGTGTTTTCATCGGGCTTCTGGAGAAACTCCATGGTCCTGCGGGCATCTTCCGCCGGTGCGGAAGCGAGGAGGCCCGTGAGGTTCCGCCTGTCAATGGCGCTCCCCGACGTGGCGGCAAGCACGGAGCTTATGAGGCCATCACGGCGGGCCCGCTCCTGGGCTCCCGGCAGCATCGAGCTGTCGGAGGTGAATGCTGTTGAGATAAGGACCGCCTGGGCTCTTTCAAGGGGATCTTTCATGGTCCTTATCAGATCCGACTGCATGGCGAAGTCAAGGGTCGCCTCGCGGTTCCTCATGGCAAGCCCGCCTATCACTTCGGCAAACTTCTCCCTGTCGGCGCCTTCAAGATCCTTCCCAAGGGCATCTATGACTTTTTTGTGGGCCGGCGTGAGCTCTTTGTACCATTGAGCAGCCGAGAGATCAAGAGGCTTTCTCTCTGCAGGGGGAGGCGCCTGGGTCTCTGCCTTGCCTGCCTCAGAAGCTCCGGGCTTCGTTCTCCCGGCGTAATCATAAGAGAATTCACGGGGAACCTCACGCTGCGGGGTCATCATGGGCTCAGGCCGGGGGGTCAGAGGCTCAGGCCGCGCGGCAGGGCTTTCCTGGCGCTGAACGGGGGCCTCCTTCCTGGCATGTGAAGCCGCCGGTGCCTGGGGGGCCTGTTGAGGTACCATGGGCATCTCCCGGCGGGTGATGGAGGCCGCTGTCTTGCCTGACGGCCTTGCGGGAGCCGGAGAGGTCCCTGAGGGGCCGGGGAATGGCAGCGTGGTGACACCGCCCTGGGGAAGGGTCCCGCCGCCGTTTTTCAGGAAATCCTTCACCTGCTGCGGAAGGGCATCGTACATCTGCTGGTACTTGGCGGCATACTCAGCCATCTGTTGCTGCATCTGGGAGATCTGCGTGACCACTGCCGATATCTGAGACATGATATTGGAAGTCGTCGAAAGATACTCTGATTCAAGCGCCTGGCCTTCATTATGAAAGCCGAGAAGGGCATAGCCCCAGGCAAAGAGGGTATACCAGCGCTTCTCCTCGGAGAGAGAATCCTCAAGATCCTTCTGCCTCTGGCTGAGGACCTCCGTCTCTGTCTGCGGTCTCTGGCCGGCCTGGGCAGGCTGCTGCTGCTGCTGCCGGGCGGCCGGCGCCGACACCTGCCCCGATGTGCCCTGCGCGGAAACCTGCACCGGAGAGGCAGGCCTCGGTCCCGATGCCTGCAGGGCCTGAGGGCTCCTTTCAGGGGCAAGTGCCATTGTGACCTGGCGCTCCATCGCGGGGCGCGTAAAGCCGTAAACCAGGTTCGCCTGCGTCTCCATATCAGGGTCACCTGGCGCAAGCGATGAAAGGGGGAGCGCAAGAGTGGATTCCTGGGCATCATACCGGGGGTATCGGATATCGGTAAAATGCACCTTCTCAATCTCACGGGCCGACTGCAGCAGAAACTCACCGGAAAGCTTTCCCCGCGATGCCCGGAAACCGTCAACGACGGTACCTGCGAGGCTTTCCGATCTTTCGCGGGGAAGAGCTGCCTGCTGTTCTCCGGTGGTGGCCGTTGCAAGCCGGAGCCTTGTATAGGCTTCCGTAACTATCTCCGAAGACCTTTCCGCCGAAACCTGGGAGAAGGTGCTTCTTCCGCAGGAGTTCCTGTCAGGATTGGCAAAAAACATTGCGGTGCTCCCGGCGCTCTCCGGCGGGGCTGCTGCCATGAGCCTCACTATGGCTCTCCTGTCGGCATCGTGCCCCTCAAAGCCCTCAAGCGTTGCCTGGACGCCGCGCTCTCTCCGGGCTATCTCCTTATCTTCAAGAGGCTTTCTGGAGGGCGTATATGACGAGAAAAGCATGAGGGCATCGGCCTTGTCCTTTGAATCGTCAAGGCTGGCATAATAGGGGGACTGGCGCATGCAGTCAAGCATGCCGGAGAGCTTCCCTTCAGGAAGACCGTTGATCGTTGAGAGAAACTCCTGCCGTTCCTGGCTTTTCTTGGAGGCGCTGAGCCCCCTCGTGACGGAGAGAATCTCCTTCCTGTCGGGGCCGGTAAGCTCATCCCTTGTGACAAACCTTACAAGATCCTTCTGCTCCTTGGTCTTGAGGCTTGCCAGGGAGTTCACCAGGTCCCTGAACATGGGCTTTCTCTCCCTCGCCTCAAGGGTGTCGAAGATGCCGAAAAATTTCTTGAGCTCATCGCCCTCGATGTTCTTCACCAGCCTGTCGATCCGCTTGCGCTCAGTCTCCATGAGGCCTTTCACCAGGCTGTTCAGGTTCTTTGGAAGAGGCTGGGCCTGCAGGGGCTTCGACGCCGCCCGTCCTCCCTCCCCGGGAGCCTGAGACGGCACCATGACGCCTTCTCGGAGCTTTGCCACTCTCTCGTCATAAGACTTCCTGAGGGCCTGGCTGTCGGGGCTTGCTGCAAGGATATCCTCATTTTCCGGCAGCCTCCCGGCCATCCAGTCGGTGATGAACTTCACAGAGCCCGCAGGAAAGGCATCGAGGAGGTACCTCCTGCCTTTTTCATCTGTCGCCTCAAGCCCTGATTTTCCCTGGCCGTCGCGGCTCATTATCAGAGCAGCCCCCTGGGAGGCAAATTCAGCGGGATTCCTGGTGAGAAGAGACGCGGTAACCCTGGATTCCTCTTCAGAATATCCCAGGCCGCGGTATCTCGTTTCAACGGCCCTCAGGAAGGATTTCCCCTTATCGGTCCCGGTCTCTGTCCTCTCGAAGATCTGCGTAAGCCTGTCGCTGAAAGCATAGCTTTCCGCAGCTCCCGATAGGCCGGGAGAGAAGGCTGCATCACAGCGGGCAAGAAAAAGGGTCTTGAATATCTTGGCCTGCTCTTCAGGAGAAGGCATTGATTCCTTTGCCAGCAAAGAGGCGGGAAGAGCAAGAGAGCGGGAACCGCTTTCATAGCGGGGAGCATTGTTCCCCTCAAAGGTCACATCCTGGATGGTGCGGAAGAGGGGAAGGAGGAACTCCCGGGATATTCTCGGGCCTGCCTGCCTTACGGCTTCATTACCCATTGCGGCAACCTGCATGACAGCCCCGGCGTCTGCATTGACCTCTTTATTCCCCTCCCGCACCTTGGCACTGGACAGCAGGAGGCTCATGTAGGCTTCCTGGAGCACTGCCCCATCTTCCATGTGCTCTAAAGCAACCTGTTCCGCCATTTTTTCAAGTGCCCTTGATGAAGCTTCCGGCCCGGCCTTTTTCATGAGAGCGAGGAGGACTTCCCTGTCGTTTTCCCTTCCTCCGGTAAGCTCTATAAATGCCCCTGCAAGAGCGGTGCGGAAGGTTTCTGTGTCATGCTCCGCGGTGCCGGGGGGCGGCAGGACCATGGAGGCTGCCAGGAGGGCAGATCCTTTATCCACCGGATTCTCAAGCGAGCCCATGAGGGGTGAGTTCAGTGCAAAGGACGCCATCTTCACGCTTTCATCCTGAGGGAGCCTCACAATAGCCTCGACAAGGTCCTGCTGCAGCGACTGGACACCATAGGAACCAAGCTTTCTGGTGAGAGCTGCAAGCTCGTCGCCTTCTTCCTGGGGCACCTCCCCCAGTCTCCTTAGGAATTCCTTCGCAGTAGCGACGTCAATCTGACTCAGGGAGGTGGCAAGTGAGGCAAATCTCATTGTGCCGGGCTCTCTTTCCATGCCATGCCCACGAAGCGCTGCTGAGGCCTTATCGGCAGAGCGGCTTATGGAAGGCTCATGCTGCTGCCCTCCTGAAGCCTTGTCATCCCGAAGGGAAGGCGCCTCAGCCGCCGGACTCTCCGCTCCCTGCGGCTCCTTCGCCTCTCCTCCCTCCCTTATTCTCCTCCACATCTCGGAGTAAAGGGAGGTCTTTCCCGCGGCCTTCCCTGCACCCCTGTCCTGAGCGAGTTTTTCCAGAATGGCAGCTCCGCGGGCACTCTCACCCGAAGGGGCTCCCGCTGCTATTTCAAAATCTTCAGCAGTCTCACGGTGCGTGGAGCCGGCGCCCTCCAGGGGGCTTCTGCCCGGCTCTCCCCTTTCTTCAGCCATTCCCGCTCTTCCAGAATGACCCGAAGCTGCCATCGCTGGCTTTCCTGCCCCTTCTTTTCCTTCACCGGCCTCCTGCTGAAGGACCTGGTTCCCGTAGGCTCCAGCCTTTTCCTCGTCTTTAAGGCGTTTTTTGAAGAGCTCCATCCCTTCCCGGGAAGCCATCTCCTTGAATTTTTCCTCTGCAGCGGCCCTCTCACTTCCCCTCGCTCCCCGGGCTTCCTCCTCTCTCTGCCGGCCCGGCAGGGCAGCCTCTTTCGCCGCGGGCTTCCCCAGGAATTCTGTCCACCCCCTGGCCACCTGGTCCCACAGTGAGGCGAGATTCTTCAGGTAGCCCCGCGTTTTCGCAGTGGCCTGAGTGCCTGCGCTCCTGCTCCTGGCCACCGGACCTTCTGCGGCCTTGCCCGAAGGCCCATCCCTGCGGACTCCTTCGGAAGCCGTTTCTTCCATAGAATCAGCAGACGCCGAAGCCTGCCCCGCCTTCCTGAAAGCTCTCAAGGTCTCAAGGCCTTTTCCTATGGTGCTCCTGCCTGACGCTTCATCAGGCTCCCCCGCCGGGAGCTTCGCAGAATCCTGCTGCCTGAGGGGCGGCACATTATACTGGTGAATGGAATCAATCCTGTTGTCGCTCATTGCATGCCCTCCTCGAGATCCTGAATGCCCGCAAGCTCCCAGGAATCATTCTTTTTATATGGTGAAACAATAAAAAATGGCATATTCCCCCATTTCAATTTATCACTTCATTCGGTAAATAGTAAAGAGAATCTTGCCATATCTTTTTTACATATAATACTGTTATCATTATTTGCTGTTGATATAAGTATACCATGCTTTTGCTGAAAAATCAAGCAAAAAGAGCGCCTGGATGACAGGCGCTCTCTGAGGAATCTCTTCCCGGTGCTATTACCTTGAGAGTGCAAGGAACTCCTGGAACTTGGGATACTTGGGAGGCGTGCGGAGCACTGCAACCTGATCGCCTTCGACTTCGCGGGTGTTGAACATGTCCTTGGCCCCGCCGGAGAGCTCCAGCTTGTCCTCGTGGGTCCTGAAGTAGAAGCCGCCGCGGCTGAATTTCACTGCAGACTGCATGTAAATCTCTCTCTCGAAATTAATTTCGCACTTCATGCACAGAATCTGCCGCTCGCCTGTCCTGTTGCCGCACTCGGGGCATAAGTTCAGGTACCGGAGCACCGACTCGGGGTACACGTCGATGGGCCTGAACTGCGGGTGCTTCTTGGCCTTGGTCTCGCCCCCTTCGGAGACACCGCCGCCTTCCTCGGCTTCCTTGGTCTCGTCGGCCTCGTCGGTTTCCTGCATTTCCGAGACCTTCTTTATCGACCTGTCAGTCGATGCCATCTTTGCAGCCTGAGGCCCCGCAGCCATCTCCGCCGCTACCTGCTGGTAAGGAATTCCCGTGGCTATCTGCCTGAAAGAGATGCCCCGCTCGCCCATCACGCTCGTGGAGAGGGCCTTCTCACCGGCCGTCATGGCCTTCTCTGCCTGCATCTCGGCCTTGATGTTGTCCGCCTCGAGGGCATGGGCCTGGATGAGCCTGTTCTCCGTTTCCAGGTTCACATCCCTCCTGCCCAGCACGGGACGCTGAAGCATCGCCATGTTCACGTCGTTCTTGAAGCGGTTTGCCGACTCCTGGCCGCGCACGACAGCCGCCGATTCCGAGCTCTTCGTTCCGCTCAGCACCTGCTCTCGGCGCCCCTTGTTGACATTATCGAGAAGGGCTGTGGACTTTGCCTGAGGCGCATCCTGGAGGAGGCTGTCAAGCTGCCTTTTCAGGTCAGGATTGGTGGAAGCCTGGTCGAAGAAGCGGGCCATATTCCTTGCTCCCTCGGTGGTGCCCGAGGACTTGAGGAAGAGCTCCATGAGGGCTTCCCTTCCGTCGGCTGTCCTGTTCATGTTGGTCACAAACTTGGAAAGAGCTCCCACGTTGGCAGGATCCTTCGACATCTCGCCGAGGAGGCGCGGCCACTCGGCCATCGTCTCGGGATTCCTGGAGGAGTTCTTCAGAAAGGCCACCATATCGAGGGACGACCTGGGTGATGAGCTCACCTGCTGCAGCAGAACCGACAGGTTGTGAGCCCCTTCAGGCGTGCCTGCCATCCCCTTGAAGGCCTCCATGAGGGCCTTGCCGCCGAACTCGCTTCCCGAGGCCTTGCCGAAGAATTTCGCAAGGCTTTCGGAGCCGTCAGGGAGCGACGAGATATTCAGCAGAGATTGCTGCATCTCCATGAGGCCCTTGGAGCTCACGGAGCACTTCTGGAAGAATTGTGCCATGTTCTCGGCGCCTTCTTTGGTAGAGCTCAGGTTCCTGAGGGCATCGGCCATGGATTGCGCTCCCTGGGTGCTGGACGTGGCCCTCATAAAGATCTCCCCGAGGCCCGACGCGGACTCAGAGGTGAAAGACATGTTCACCAGTGCGTGGTTAAGGGCTTTAGCGCCTTCATAGGAGGAGGAGGTCCTTGCGATGAGCTTTGCAAAGCTCTCCGCCCCATCCTTCGAGGAGGTCATGTTCAGCAGGGTCTGGTTCAGGAGCTTTGCCCCTTCAGGTGTTGATGTCCCCCTGTCGAGGAGCATCGTGAGATCGTTCATCCCCTTTGGTGTCGAGGACATCTTGGAGAAAGCATCCATGAGGATTGCCGACCCTTCAGGAGTCCCAGAGAATGATGCCACAAACTGCGAGATGTTGAGAGCTCCTTCTTTTGATGATGACATGGCCATGAGAGAGCTCATCAGGGACTGCGTGCCCTCCTTGGAAGCAAGGGCATTCTGGATAAGGCTGCCCATGCTTGCCGCGCCGCCGGGTGTGGAGGCCACGTTTGCAAGGGCCTGCGAGAGTGCCTTCCCCGCAGTGGGGTTGCCTGCAGTGCTGCTCATAAGCTGCAGGAACTGCTGAAGACCCTCGCGGGTGGAGCAGAGGTTCTGAATGGTCCCTCCCACATTCTGGGCTCCCTGGGGAGTCCCCGTGCTCCTTGCGAGGAAGAGTGCCACATCCTTCCCCCCGTCCGGAGTGGACGTCATGCGCTGCATCATGGAGAGGAGGGACGATGAGCCTTCCGGAGATCCCGACGAGGCATTGGCAAAGTGGGCGAGATACTCGGAGCCTTCTCCGGAGCGGGAAATGTTGGCAAGCATCTTGGAAAGCTGTGCCGCTCCTTCAGGTGACTGGGCAATGTTTCCGAAGGCCTTCATCGCCATCTGCTGGCCTTCAGAGGTCTTGGGCGACCGGGCCACGAACTGCGCAAGGTTGCGGGCTCCTTCCTCTGTAGAGGACATGTTGGCCAGGGCCCGCGAGAGGGCCAGGGCATTTTCAGGGCTTGACGAGGCCGCCATGAGGAACTTCCCCACCTGCTCGCTTCCGCCGCGCGCATCAGTCATGTTCAGCAGGGCCCGGGAGAGCGCCGGTCCTCCCTCCTCCCCGGAAGAGCACCGGGCAAGGAGGTTCGCAAGGGTCCTTGTGCCCTCTGAGCTTCCCGACATATTTTTCATAAGGTTTCCGAGGCTCTCGGCGCCTTCCCTGGTGCCTGACGTTGCCTCCAGGAAGTGGGCCAGGGAGCGGGCGCCGTCAGGTGACGACGACATGCTCGACAGGGTGGACATGAGCTGCCTCGCTCCTTCGGGCGTTGACGATGCCTTTGCGAGGAACTGCGCTGAGAAGGTGCTCCCGTTGGGCGCCGACGCCATGTTGCTGAAGGCGCTTGCCAGCGACCGAGCCCCTGCCGGCGACGTCGAGAGGTTGGACATGGACTGCATCAGGAGCCTTCCGCCGTCCTTTGATGAAGAAAGGCGCGCCATCAGCTGCGAAAGGTTGGTGGCGCCCTGGGGTGATGAGGACATGCTCATCAGGGCGTTGCTCAGATCCCCGGCAGAACGCGGCGTTACTGAAGCTTTCTGGAAGAAGGCCATGAGGGCCTCGCCGTTTCCTCTCCCGTCGGCCATCGAGAGGAGGGCCTGCGAGAGGGAGGAGCCGCCCTGCGACGTCTGTGCCGCCTTGGAGAATATCGATGCCAAGTCCTGGACACCCGAAGAGCTTGACGTGAGACTCCTGAGTGTCCTTGCAAGGGCGTCGGAGCCCTCGCCGGTCGAAGCGCCTCTCTGGAGGAAGATGGCGATATTCTTGGCGCCGTCAGTGGTGGCCGACATGTTCTTCATCGCCGTGAAGAGGGACTGCGTCCCCTCGGGAGAGCTCGATGCCATCTGGATGAGCTTGGCCATGGACTTCCCGCTTTCCGGGATTGACGAGCCGTTCGCCATGGCGTGGCTCAGGAAGCGGGCCCCCTCTTTCGACGATGACATCTGCTTCAGAGCGTTGAGCAGGTTGTTCTGCGAAGCGGGAGACTGCGAGGCCAGCCTGTTGAAGAGGGTGGACAGCGCCTGGGCGCCCTCCCTTGTCGAGGACATGTTGGCAAGGGCCTGGGAGAGATCTTTGCCTCCCTGGGCAGTGGAAGATGCCGAGTTCAGGAAGCTCGCGATATTCTCTGAGCCCCCGGGGAACTTGGTGAGGTTCTGGAAGGTCTTCGCCAGGGAAGCCGAGCCTTCGGGCGAATTGGAGGACATGTTCAGCATCCTTGCGAATTCACGGGCTTCCTCGGGCTGCGAGGCAAGGCCATGCATCATGTTGTGAAGGGCCGAGGCGCCCTCGTAAGTTGTCGAGCCCGCTTCGAGGAACTTCGCCGCCATGGCGCTTCCCTGGGAGTCGCCCGAGGCGCTCGTGAGGAACTTTACGAGACTTCCCACGCCGGCAGGCGACGCCGAGCAGGTCTGAAGGAACTGGGCTGCCTGCTTGGGACCGTCCTTCCTGTCAAGGAGCGTCATGAAGTTCTTGAGAAGCTCCCTGGCTGTTTCGGGACTTGACCCTGCCGTCATGAGATAGGAGGCAAGCTTGTTGGCGGAATCAGAAGAGTTGTTCCCCAGCAGGGACTTTACGCCGCCCCAGATATCATCGGCATCGGCCTTGACCTGCTGAGCCTTGGCCTCCTCGGCCTGCTTTGCTTCCTCGGCCTGCTGGGCTTCAACCTCCTGCTGCTTCTTGGCTTCCTCTTCAGCCTGGATGCGCTTGCGCTCAAGCACTTTCTCGGTCCGGTCGGAGAGCTCTATCTGCTCCTGGGGATCCTGCCAGGTAGGCGTCTCAGGAGGCGTGGGCTTCCACTGGTCCACCGGGGGCTTGTAGGGATCGACAGGCGGGTAGTAAGGAGGCGTGATGGGGCCCACATCGGGCTTCACCATGTCAGGCCGCACTCCAACTCCATAATTGGTGCCCGGCTGTACATGGGGAGAATCGACACCTGTCCCCACCGGGGGACGGTTGAAGCCTCCAGTGATGGGACCCGTGCCCTGGGTCCCGATGGCGCCCACCGGTGCCCTCGAGGTGTTCATCCTCCCTGTGTTCTGTGTCTCGAGGCCCGTGGTGTGGGTAATATCCACCATGCTGCCGGTATTGGGATTCTGGTTCGGGAAATAGTGGACGCCGAGCTCGTGCCATCTCTTCTCATAGTGCTCCATGAGCCTCTGGGACATGTTGTTGGACATGCGCTCGTTCTCGTAGGAGAGGGAGGACATGTCGGAGGCATCCATCAGCTTGCCGAAGTCCCCGCCGAAGCTGAAGAAGCCGAAGAAGCTTCCTTCCGAATTGCCGTATTCTTTCCACATGCCGTCGGCTGCGGCGGCATAGTAGCCTCCGGCATTGAGCCGTTTCCTGAACTCGGGATCGTTGCGCAGCTCATCGGGAATGCCGTATTTCCTCAGTATCTCCTTGTCGCCGTTGATCTCGCTCCGGTGAGTTGAGACATAGTCCACCATGTGGAAGGCCAGGTTGGGATCCTTCCTGGTGATGTCACCGGGGGCTCCCTTCTCGGTCTCCGTTGCCCAGTTCCTGATCCCTGACGCCACATCGGGCGGCAGGGTGCTCCCGAAGGGGCTGTCAAGTCCCTTCTGCTTTATCTGGAGGGAGGTGCTGCTGCCGCCGCCGAAGATGGAGAAGGGATTCATCCAGGAGAACTCTTCCTTCTTCTCGCCCTTGCCCTGGGAGAGGGTGAGCTGGGCAAGGCCCGAAGCGAACTGGTCCTTGCCCTTGAACATCTCCTCGAGCTTCTTGTCAATCTCGTCTTTTGAGAAGCCCTGCCTCTCGAGCTCAGTCCTCGCGTTGGCCCTGAACTTGTCCATCTCCGAGGGATTACCCTGGAGACGGTCATAATAGCTGCCGGAGACCTCGAAGAACTTCTTTGTCTGCTCCTCGTTGAAACGGCCCGCCTCTGCCTGCCTCATCTTGGTATCGGTTGGCAGCTTCCCGCCCTGGGCGTCCTTGAAGTTCTCGATGGCGTCCTTGGGGAGGCCGTCGGCGAGGAACTTGAAGTCCTGGCTCCCCTTGCCCTCCTTGAGCTCCTGGAGGTGCTGGAGGCCTGTCTTGCCGTCAGGATATTGGCCCATCAGCATGGTGCCCTTGACGGCCTGGTACTCGTCGGGATCACGCAGCGACGCCGCGGCCATCTTCCGTGCCTCCTCGTCGCCGTAGCCCATCTTTTTGAATCCCTCGGTGAAGGTGGCGATGGTCTTGTCCTTGTCCTTGCAGGCAGCCTCGTACTCCCTCGTAAGGCTCGCGGCATAGGCATTGCTGTCCTCTGCGCCGGAGATCCTGGGGTTCACCTGCCCCTTCATCTGCGCATGGAACATCTCGTGCTGGAGCTTGTTTTTCTCCTCCCTGGTGAGGGAGCCGATGAGCATGCTCGAGGGGAGCGTCATCTCCCTGGTCTTGGAATCAAAATGGGACTCTCCCTGCTTGAAGGAGAACTTGTCGATGGTCCTGAGGGCCACGAGGGACTTGTCGGGGCTCACGGTGTCCCTGTTGCCGCGGTAGTCGTCCACCAACTGGGTGGCGACCTTCTTGACCTCCTCTTCGTTGAGGGTCCTGGGCTTGCCCGTGGCCGGGTCGGTCTGCCCGGGGACCGTGGCGGTGTTGAGCTTGAGGCGGGCATAGGACTCCGCCAGGACCTCCTTGTTCCTGTTCTGTTCAGCAGTCTTTTTCTCTTCCTCAAGGCGCGCCTTGTACTGGTCATCGGTCTCGCCGGCCTTCTTGGGCGTCGGATCGGGAGGAGCCTTCTGGGGCTTGATGGTGCCGTAAGTATTCTTGTCGGGATCTTTGAAGAGCTCCATCTCCCTCTTGGCCACCTCGGGGGAGACCTCTGTCATGAGCTTGGTGATGTTTCTCCTGTCAAGATCGGTGTTGCCGATTACCTTCTGGGTGGACTCGATCAGGCCCGCCTTCTCCTTGGCATCCATCTTGGGATCGAGGGACGAGGCGAGCATGAGGGCGTCGGCGCGGGACTTGCTGGAGTCATAGGGGGCCTTGTCGCCCTGGAGGCCCTTGTAGTAATCACTCTTCATGAAGTCCATGGTGGACTTGAGCTGCTCATCGTTGAGGCTGTTGAACCTGTCGATGAAGTTCTTCCTGTCTTCGGGCCCGAGGCCGGTCCTGTTGGTGACTTCGCTCTTGCCGCCCATGATGTCGAGGACTTCATTGCGCTGGTCCTCGGGGAGCTTCTCAAGCTGGCCAAGGAACTTCTTCTGCGCCTCCGTTCTCGTTATCCGCTCCTGCTCCGCCTGCTGCTTTCTCTGCTGAGGAGTGATCTTGTCGAGCTCTTCCTTTGTCATGGCGCGGTCCTCGGGCCGCCCCGCATCTCTGAGACCCCAAGAGAGGCCGCCGGCCACGGTGGCCCTGTCCTCAGGCTTGGCCTTCTCGATCATGTCGAGGGTGCGGCTTCGGACCGAGGGATCCGTGGCGTTTTTCTGTATGTAGGCAAGGTTATTAAGGACCTCGCCGCGGTCTTCCTTTTTTGTCGTGTCCAGGATCCTGAGGGTCGCCGAGAACTCCTGCTGGTTGAAAGCCGGCGACTGCGGCCGGTCGGAGGGCGGGCCCTGCCTCTGTCCCTGGGGCCCCTGAGGACCCTGGACTGTGCCCGTCTGCTGCCCCGGCTTCTGGTCCTGGGGACCCTGAGGCCTATGGGGCGGTCCTGTCTGGTCACCCTCTCTTGTCTTGAGGGTCTCGTCCTTCCCCACTCCTCCGAGGGCGAGAAGGCGCTTCTGGTCCTCGGGCTTTTCCAGGCCCCCCATTACTCTCATGAAGCGGTCGCGCTCCTCCTGGGTTTTCATGCCTCCCACGAGGGAATCGGCCTTCTGCTTTTCCTGCGCTGAGAGGCCGGTGTACCATGATGCCTGCTGATAATTACCGGGAGCTGCCGGCGGAGTGTCGGCCGGCTTCTTATCGCCTTCAGGCTGAGGCGCGGCAGTCTCGTCCGCAGGCGCTGTCGCCGCCGTCTGCTCAGAAGCGGCAGTCTTGTCCGCAGGCGCTGTCGCCGCCGTCTGTTCAGGAGCGGCAGTCTTGTCCGCAGGCGCTGTCGTAGCAGTCTGCTGAGGTGCCGCTGTCTTGTCCGCAGGCTCCGTCGTCGCAGTCTGCTGAGGCGCCGCTGTCTTGTCTGCAGGCGCTGTCGTCGCAGTCTGCTGCGGTGCCGCTGCCTTGTCGGCAGGCGCTGTCGCCGCCGTCTGCTGAGGCGCCGCTGTCTTGTCTGCAGGCGCTGTCGCCGCAGTCTGCTGAGGTGCCGCAGTCTTGTCCGCAGGCGCTGTCGCTGCAGTCTGCTGAGGCGCCGCAGCCGCTTGCGGCTGGGCCTCCTGGGGTTTCACCGGCGATGGTGCCACGGAAGGTCCTCCCGCGGGGGGAGCCGCTGCAGGGGAGGCCGGGGCGCCCGTGGGCTTTCCAGCGCTCTGGAAAGCTCTCAGGCCTGAAGGCGGCGGCTTCACCGTCTCAGTTGACGGCGCCTGCACGCCGGGCGTGGAAGGCTCCTGTGCCTGAGGCTTCAGAGCCGGGGAAGAGAACGCGTTGAATGAGGGGGGAGAAAAGAGCGTCTCCTTCCGCTGCCTTGTATTGGTGAATGCAAGGAGCTGGCGGTTGGGCTCCTTCTTGTCCCTTACCGTCACTATTTTCTGAGGGAGGTTGGAATCCTGGGGCCCCTGCCTTGTCCCCCCGAGGCCTGAGAGATAGGACCTGTTGTCTCCGGCAAGAAAATGCTGGAGATTCCCTCCCTGGGCTTTCCCGGAAGGCTTCTTGTCGGCCTGGGAAGGCGTTCTGGAAGCCATGCCTGACAGAGGGCCTTTTCCGGTCCCCGCGGACTTGCCCTTCCCGTCATCCTCCTCCTTGAGATCATGGGCACTATCGGAAGCGGAGGACTTGTCATCGCTTATCTGCTTTTTCATGAGCTGGCCGCCCTCCTGGCTCATCATAGCCCGGAGCTGGTGCTCAAGATTCTTGTTGTTTTCAGGGAGGGCCCACCTCTCCTGGCGGATATTTGACTGTTCCTCCTGCTCGCGGTCCAGGAGGTTCTGGGTTGTGTCATGCTCCTTGCCGGCGATCTCTGTCCAGCTCTCCATGAAAAAGTCGGCCACTGCGGACTTGGCCTTTGAGAGCTTCTCTCCGAGTGTCCCGCCGGTCTTCGCCCCTTCAGGTCCCTCTGCCTGCTCCTCGGCCCTGGTGGCTTCTTCAGCAGTGATGATCTTGGAATCCTTGGAGGCAAAGGCCTGTTTCTGGACCAGCTTTGCCAGGTCTCCCGTCATGTCCTTGGCCGCCTGGGGAGTCTGCGTCTCCTCCTGGTTGCCGGCCTTGAACTCTTCCTGCTCATCGCCGAGCTTCTTGGCCTGCTGCTCCTCGGCCTCCCGGGCCTGCTTCTTCTGGACGGCCTCCTGGGGGCCCTTCACCTCTTTCTGCTCAGGGGTAACAAGCTTCTTTGTCTGCGGTCCTTCCTCGCCTTCGGCAGGCTTCTCGGTGCCGGCCTTCTCCTCGAGATGCTCAGGTTTCGCTTCCTTTTTCTCCTGAGTATCCTTGGGGCGGATCTGCTGATAATTGAACTGAGTCGCAAGATCTATTCTTGTGTCTGACATACTCTCTCCCCCTCTTCACCGCCGCATGCAAGGACAGCCGCGGCAGTGTATTATATTCACCAAAAGAATACTTAAGGGCACACTAGTCCTTATCATGTTATCACTGAATTGTAAAAAAAAGTAAAGGGCGGGAGATTTCCAAAAAGTAACTTTTTTGTTAACAATGTGTTAACAGCTTTTCTGCCCCGGGACATTCATTCAATAGGGATTGATGAGGACCCTCTCGCCAAGCCTTATTCTGTGTATGCGGCTCTCCCCATATTTCCATTGCAGCGACTCCACAGGCGCGCAGTGGTGGAGGTAGAACTCCATCGAGGGGGAGAGCTTCAATGCCTTCGGGATCGCCGAGGAATCATTCTCAAATCCGCCGCAGTACAGTATAATATCTTTCCGGTAGAACTTCATTGCTGTTTTCACCACTCCCAGGAAGGAGCAATGCATGCAGGTGCCAAAGAGGGCGACTCCGTCCCTGGTATTTACCGCAAGGGCACTTTCATACTCGGGAGGGTCGGAGGAATCTTTTTTCCGATTGAATATCTGCCCTTTCTGTATGACCTTGGTCGGCGGTGCCATCTGGAAGACAGTGGAGATCAGGGATATGTGATCGGTGAGGGGTGTCACTCCCGGCTTGAGAATAACCTTGTTCTTGATCGGTATGGTCCTGTCCTCCAGCACGATTCCATTCTTCATATCAAGGGTGACGAAGACAGGAGTATTGGGAAGAGCCTCCTGGAGGGCCACGATTTCACCATTGTGGGAATGGGAGAGCACTATGAAGTCGGGCTTGATGTCTGACTTGCTGAATCCCGCTCTTTCAAGCTCTGCTTCAAAGATCATCCTGTTGTTGAGAAGGCGGTCAGGCCTGGCCCCGGCATCAAAATAGATGATCAGGGTGCCATCGGTGATATTCCTGAGAAGCTGCTTTTTCTCTGCCGCCCCCATCTTCATGGATGAGATAATATGATAGAGCGGCGAGGCCTTATCCACCTTTTCCCTGATGACGAGAGCGCAGAATGTGCCGTTGTCGCTTTGCAGGTCGAGCCTCATGGGAGTGACATAATCGGGGACCTCGCAGCCGTCAGCGAGAATATTATAGGAGTTGATGAGGAGCCTGGAGGAGAGATTGATTTCATAAGGGACACCAGAAGCTTCCAGGGGGTATCCCCCTAGCAGAAGAAAAACGAACATTACTATTGCAGCGAGTGTGCTGCAGCCCCTGATGCTTGTATTCACCACTATGTATGATGCTCCGTCTTATGCTTCGTTGATTATACTCACCAATGCTGGTCTTCGAAAAACTCTGCCAGTCACTCTCCCTTCATTGTACCATGATTCCTTTATTAATGCCATAGCCCGAAAGAATTAATCCCGCTCCGGCCCCACGAGGTATCCCTCTCCCACAGAAGGTCCCCATAGCCGTATTTTTTTGCTGCTCCCCCGGGAATCGCCCGGGAGGTCCGGGGAAAATAGAAGGAAAGGCCATGGGAATTCCTTGTCTCATCGCCCCACCGGGTATTCTCCACGACAAGGCTCTCCACAAGCACGGCAATCCTTCCCGCTGTCTCTCTGATCGCTTCCGGGATCGACAGGTTCTCCAGGAGCAGGGTGCAGAAATGCCAGACATCTACAAAAGATCGGTACGGCTCACGGTTCCACGCGAAATTCCCAGAACGCTGGGCTCGGCGGCCCGCCTCAGCAACGGCGCCGCAGCATTCTAAGTTTTCACAGAGGCCGGCGGTAAAAAGCCTGAACTGGCGGGCCAGTTCGGTCAAAGGTGCCGTTTCAATGGCGCAGAACTGCGGAACGAAAAGACGGTGGGTCATTCCCTCTCCTGAAAGGGCCTCCATTGCGAGGGATCTCACAAGGGATGCCGCTATCTGCCTCATTCCCCGGGCCTCCCTGCCTGCCGGGCGGAAAAGCACCTCAAGCAGAGAAACAAGGGGGAGCCCGTCACCAGGCAGCTCGTCCTGGGAGGCAAGTATCAGGGGGCAGAGCTTTTTCAGCTCGTAGGCCACTTCTGCCATGGCCATGAAACAGCAGTCAAAAATCAGCATGTCCAGAGGTCTTCCTGTCTTTGCCAGGGTGCCCTCCAGGGCTCCCCTGAAGGCGGGGAGCGCCATGGTGCGCCCCGAGGCATCACTCTCCAGAAGACCGATAAACCCGTCGGAATGGCAGAAAAGGAGAAGCACCTGTCTTTTTGCCGGGGCCCTTGCCATGGACCAGCAGAGGAACTCGGCAAGGTGGTCCGGCGAAGAAGAGTCTCTCGGCTTGAGTGTCACAATCCTCCTGCCGGAAGAGTCGGCGCCGAGCCTGAAAGTCTTTCCCCCTCCACCCTGCGTGTCATACTGCACCGAGAGGGCCACACCCTGAGGAATGGAAAGGTCCCTGAGGAGCCCCCAGTGGCGGGACGCCGCTGCTGAAAGATCGTTATTTCCCGCAAGATATATCAGCACCGAGAGTTCTTTCATCATGCCCTGCTTTCAAGAGTGATACTGGCGGCGGCTTTTCGCCGCCTTCGCTGCAGGCCAGACAGGAAATGTCCCGGCGATGGGATTCATATTCATGGCCAGCTCATCAAGCATCCATTCCAGCACTGTCATATTGAAGAGATAGTATGCCCCGGTGCATTCCATCGAGGTGGCACCGCTCAGGCACCGGCAGCTCATTCCACAGAGACCGGCAGCAGGGCACCTCAGGCATTCTCCCGGTGAAGAATGTTTCTCTGATGGGCTGTTCATAACTTTATTTCTGCCGGGAGCAAGGATGAGCTGCTCATGACCGCATTCACCGCTGTGAAAGAGCGGCACCTCGTTCACGAAGGCATCAATTTTTTCAAGAATGGTGTGTTCTCTCGCACCGGACCTCCTCAGAAGGCAGAAGGCTTCTATCATCTTTCCCGCGGCGAATCTGGCCGGCACGGGGCCGCCGCGCTGGAGAAACGAGGGCAGGAGCCAGATATCGCGGCACTCAAGGTCATGGGAGAGAAACCGGCACAATTCGGAAAGCCGCGTCACATTGGTGAAATCCACGGGAAGCGCCACATGGGGGCGCAGGCCCATGGAGGCGAAGGCCTTAAGGCTCCTGGAGAGGTGCTCTTCCCCGGCGCCCTGCCAGAGATGGCGGATATTCATATCATTGGCTGTGAGGAGCCGTCCCTTTTCCTTATCGATGCCTTTAAAAGCTGCACGTATTTCCAGGGCTACGTCGCCAAGCGCTCCATGAAACTCATTTTTTACAAGCGCCGCTATTCCTTCAATGAGAGGCCACTCTGGGGGGCCTCCCCCGAAATCAATGATTATTCTGCGGCCTTTCAGAGAGCGTGGAGCAAGTGAGGCAAAAAGCTCAAGGCTCTCAGAGAGGTCAGCAGGCCCGGGGGAAAGAATTCGGAGGCTCCTCACGGCGGGGTGAAGGGCCCCTTCAAGAGCTCTGAGAGGCTCAAGAGGATCTCCGCCGGCCACGGTGAGAAATCCGTCGTTCAGCAAAGCGGCGAGGCCCCCTCCTTCCCTGAGCTCACCGGGGAGCATTCTGACGGGATGCCCGCCGGACCGGGAGAGGAGAGAGCAGAGCTGGCGAAGAAGCTCTCCGCCGACCATGACTTTCAGCGAGAGAGAGTGGTACAGGATAGTCATCCCGCCGCCGAAGCGGCGAAAGACACAGGGTGAGAGCGTCAAGATTCCCGTGGGATTCCCTGCCTCACTCACCGCTGCCTCCCGAGACCTCGACAGCCCATCTCACAAGAGGAGGGATCGTGCGGCACTGCCGCTCATCCTTCTCATCGGGGGATCCTGTCTTGGACCAGGCATCGTGGGCGCATCCCCCGCCGCAGAGGGCGAGCCCTATGCATGGGAGGCACTTATCATCATTGAGGGGCGAGCGCTTCCTCCACCGCGTGCTCATCCCGCCCTTCAGCATGGCTTCGGCGATGCCGGCGTCCCTCACGTTTCCCCAGAGGCACTGGAACTCTTCCGCAAGGTTGATGCAGGGACCCGCGCTCCCGTCGGGCATTACCGAAAGCTGCACCGCCGTGTCGCAGGAGTGAAAGGTGCACCTCTCCCCTGCAAGAGATGAGAGGATACCGGAGGGAAGAATCTCTTCCAGATGCGGTCCCCATGGTGACTTCCAGAGCGAGATGAGCCTTCCTGTCATCACCGGGGGGGGAAGCTCATAGGGGTTGTCTCCGGGCAGGCCCCTCACGGCGAAAATCCTGATGTCGCCGACACCGAGGGTTTCCTTGAAAAAGCAGGCGATTTCCTCCAGGTCATCGATATTGTGAGGGCCGAGGGTACAGCCCACTGCAGGCTCTATGCCCTGGCGGCGCATCATGCTGAAGCCGCGAAGAGCCCTCTCATAGGAGCCTTTCCCCGAGGACTCTAACCTCATCTTGTCGTGATGATGCTTGAAGCCATCAAGGGACACAAGGGGAAGAACTCCATGCTTCTTAAAAAAGCCTGCCATTGCGTTAGTAACGAGGGTTGCATTGGTAAAAAGCTCTATCGTGACCTCGCGGCCGCCGAAAGCGCCCCTCCTTTCCATTGATCTGATGAGCTTCACCGCATAAGCCAGGGTGTCCCAGTTCAAAAGAGGCTCGCCGCCGTAAAGAATCACCACAGGGCTCACGGGGCTCCTTCCCAGGACCCTGTCGAAAAGCTCCACGCTGAGCCTTGCTGTATCCCTGTCCATGGAGGGGTGAGCGTAGGCCCTCGAGGGCGTGGGCACGAAAAAGCAGTAATGGCACTTAAGGTTGCAGAGATGGGTGAGGAGGAGGTACATCACCTGGAAATCAGGCCTGGAAACTGAAGGATGGCTCCTGTAAGCATCCAGAATCCTGAGCGGATCAGGGGAGGCAGTGACGAGAAAAGAGCTCTCCACCAAGGCGGGAATATACCTGGCCAGGGCATTCCGCGCATGGGGCTCCAGGTGCTCAAGGCTCCTTGTGGTGGGCTCCCTGGAGAGAAACTGGAGGAGCACATACAGGGCAGGGTCTCCATAGATTCTTTTCAGCAGCAGCGAATGAAATGCAAAAGCCCTCTCCCTTTTTTTCCAGAAATGCACGAAGGGCGAGAGCACCAGATGGAGGGCACTCTGTTCAATGGCGTGCCGTGAAAGCTGAGGAGGAGGTGCCTCAGCCCCGATATTGCCGTAAAGGGCGGACTTCTCCCTTCTTCCCGCCTTGACAAGAATCTCTGTCATTTCCTGAGCTCCTCGAGCATATTCCGGTAAAACCGGTCGTCAGCTATTCCTTTCCTGAGAGCCAGCCCTTTCTCCAGGCACTCCCGGGCTCTCTCCCTGTCGCCAAGATCCCTGTAAGCCCATCCTATCAGAGCATGGAACCATCCCATGGAGGGCTCTTTCTGTGCCGCTCCCTCAAGGAAATAAAGAGCTTCAGAGGGCTTCCCCTGCATAATGAGGCCATAACCGGCCTGGCCCATCAGCAGAAAGTTTCCGGGGTATTCCACAAGCCCTTTTTTGGACCAGTACACTACTTTCTCCCATTCCTCGGCATCCTGGAGCATGCTGAGAAGATTCACGAGCACAGGGAAATGGTCCCCCTCGGCCCCGAGGGCCCGGGAGGCATAGGACTCGCCTCTTTCAAGCTGTCCTGTGGAAAGGTAGAGATAAGCGATGCTGTGGTAAATGTCCGATGAGACAAGGCCATCCTTTTCGCACCCGAGGAGAAGATCTTCAGCCCTGCCATAGTGCTCCATGTGGAGTGCGCAGAGGCCCTGGTAGTATCTGGCATAGACGCTGGAAGGATCGGCCGATGCCATGGCCTCATAGTGCCTTGACAGGGATCGGCCCCTTGAGAGCTCGAAAGCACAGGTGATAAGCTGGCGGTGCGCCCTGATAAACCTCGGCGAATCATTGGCTGCCGCCTGGAGCTCCGGGTATGCATCATTGCGCTTCCCCTGCCGGTAAAGCGTCAGCCCTCTCTCATAGGCCTTCATTGCGGCAGGGCAGCATTCCTCCCTGAATCTTGCAGGAGAGGCTCTGCCACTCGTCGCGGGAACAAGGCCGATCGATCTTCCTTTTTTCCTGTGCTCAAGATAAGCTGAAGAGAGGGCCATCTGGACCCTCATGCGGGGAATGGCCCCCTGGCCGCCTTCGGCCGTGAATACTCCAAGATCAGCCTGGTTGCTGAAGAGCTGCAGGTAAAAGCAGTTCCTCCCCCCGAGGGAGAGGAGCCTTGAGCGGTTGTCAAACCTCCCGAGGGTAGGATCGACAGGAACCCACCCCGGGCCCTGGAGATAGACTTCAGCCCACGAATGGGTCTGGGGGAAATAAACTTTCTCGTGGGAGATATAAAGCCCTCCCACGATGCGGGCGGGAATTTCCGCAGCCCTGCACAGCGATACGAAAAGGATGATGGCGTCACTACACTGGACCGTGCGGTCCTTCAGGATCTCCTCAAGGGAACGCCGCATGTTCCCTTCCCTGAAAGTGAAATTCTTTCTCATGTAATCATAGATTTTCACCATCCGGTAATAAGGGTTCCTTTCCCCTTCAACTGCCGACAGGGCAAGGGCTCTGATCGCCTGGATGTCAGGCCGCACTTCGCCGTCAGGCCTGAGATACAGTGCCTCCGGCGGCCGGCTGTCTCTGCGGGAAGAAGCTTCAGAGAGAGGAATCCTCACACTCGCCGCAGCGGCATCAAAAGAAAGCAGAATCTTCTCTTCGGCGCCGGGATCAAGCCGGACCTCATACACTCCGGCAGGCCTGTTATCTTCGAGAGCCGTCACAAAGCAGGGGCAGGGCCTGGACTCCAGGTGCTCCACCTGCTGGAAGGGAGCATAGCTGGAAGGAAGAGGCAGCAGAAGGTGCCCCTTCACTTTTTCGCTGCTGCTCATGTTCTGAATCGTCACCATCAAGGTGAGATGGGAGCGAAATGTCTCGCCTGCCTCGGGAGGCCGGCGCTGCAGGCCTGCTTCACCGGGCGGAATGCATGCGAATATGATCATCAAGAGCATGAGCTCAATAATGATGAGCGATGCCTGCCCCTTCTCTGCTGTCCTGTGGAATTTATTCATGCTGAAGCTGCCGTCCTGAAAGAATAATATATGCCATGAGCCCCGGGACCTCCTTCCAGGCTCTTTATGCCATGGGCTCCAGGCGGCCCGGAAGCATCAGAACCTGGACTGAAGGAGATTTCCATTCCATAGAGAAAGTGATGTGAGTCCTTTCACCGAAAAGGGAGGTGCTGCCATGAAAGTGAAGATCCCCTTGAGAAATGCGAACAGGCTCATCAACCACGGCCCCCTGGTCCTCGTAGCCTGCCAGACGGAAAAAAACCGGGTAAACTGCCTGCCGATAGCCTGGATTATGCCCGTCAGGCACGATCCGCCAATAATAGGTGCCGTCATTGGGAAGGGGAATTATTCCTTTGAATGGATACGGAAACACAGGGAATTTACCGTGAACATTCCCCCGGCGGGCCTTCTCACCGTCGTGAACGCCTGCGGCTCCGTGACAGGAGCCGATCTTGACAAATTCGAGAAGTACGGCCTCACGGCCGAAAAGGCATCAGCGGTGAAAGCTCCCCTTATCAGGGAGTGCATCGGCCACCTTGAATGCGAAATAATAAACGACCCTTCCCTGATAGAGACCTATAACCTTTTCCTTGCCCATGTCAAGGCTGTTTCCGTGGAAAAGGAGGCCTTCGAGGAGATATGGAAGCTCGACAGGGAAGAATACCGAACGATTCACCACCTTGGCGGGAGCCATTTTGTTCTTGACGGGAAAACAGTGAAGGCCTGATCGCGGAGGACAATGCCCACGAAGGAAAAACTGCAGCATCTTTTCAGGCTTTTCAAAAAAAGGGACAGAGTGGCCATCCTGATAGTGCCCGATCCCGACGCCATAGCGAGCGCTATGGCGCTTCAGGCCATTCTGAAGCCAAGGACAGCCCATATTGACACCATTCACATCGGCGAGACCCGCCGTCCCGACAACCAGACCATGCTGAGGCTTCTGAGGCTCAGGCACCTGTACCTGCGCCAGACTGACCTGACCTGGTACTCAAAGCTTGTGATGCTTGACGGGCAGCCTTCCCATAATCCCGCCACAGGCAGCCTCAAGATAACGGCCGTTATCGACCACCACCCCGATGAACACGACCCATCCATTCCATTCAGGGACATAAGGCCCTCCTACGGGGCAACGGCCACCATCCTCACGGAATATCTTATAGAAGCCGGGATACCCATAACGCCCCGGCTTGCCACAGCCCTCTATTATGCCATAAAGACGGACACGGACATGTTCAGAAGGATCAGCAACGATAAAGATCTCAATGTCCTCAGCCATCTCCTCCCCAGGATAAAGGTCGAGACCCTCAGGATAATCGAAGGGTCCGAAATACTCCGCAAGCAGCTGAAATATTTTATCAAGGCCCTCCAGGAGGTGACCTTCTCCCACACCATGGCATATGTTCACCTGGGCATCATTGAGAGGAGTGAGTTCTCCGCCGTCATCGCCGACTTTCTGCTCAGGGTGCGGGGCACTTACTGGAGCATCGTCTCCCAGCTGCACCAGAAATGTGTCATCATCACGATGAGATCGTGGAAGGAGCGCAAGGATGTGGGAAAAATCGCCACAAGGGCCTTTCAGAAATTCGGCAGGGCAGGAGGCCACCGCTTTGCTTCAAGGGCAGAAGTGCCCCTGAAGAACATCCCCCCGGAATACCTTCCGGCCACCGATGAAGCCATAAAGCGCTTCATAATGGACAGGGTGCTGCTCCACCACAAGGCAGGGGCGAAAAACAATAAGCATCTCAAGGAAGAGATGAGGTTTCTCGACATCGATCCGTCATAGCATAATGGAAAAAGCCGCAGGGTGAAGGAAGGTCCTACTGGGGATTCGCGAGGGCTTTCTGCACCACTTCAAGTGCCTGCTGGGCCTGCTTGTTTCCAGGCTCTATTGTCAGCGCCTCTTCAAGATACTGCTTCGCCTTGGGGTAATCTTTCTTCTTGGCATAGCTGTAACCAAGGAGATATTTGAGCTGGTAGTTCTTTGGATCGGTCTGGATGCCCTTGGGGAGCTGGGAAATGGCAGTGTCATAGTCCTGGCGGGCGATGTAGATGTTCCCGAGTATGAGCCAGGGACGCACATCCTGGGGGTTCACAATGATTGCCTGCTGGCAGAACTTGTCTGCCACGTCATATTTCTTGGAGGCAAAGTAAATCTGGGCCATCATGAAATAAGAGGTGAAATCCTTGGGATTGATCCTGATGACTTCCTGGAGCTCACGGATAGCCTCGGCCAGCTTCTTTTCCTTGACAAAAGTCGTGGCCCTCCGGTGATGTAATTTTATTGTTAATTCCTCTTCGTTCATTTCATGACCTCACTTGGAATTCAAAAATAGGTTTCTTCATATTTTGCTGCAAATCCTCCCATGGGGCAAAGTCACTTGACAGGGTCCTGCAGGCGGGACGGGAGAGGAGGGGCCTGTGGAGAAATGGAATATTTCTTCTGGAGGGGAGAACAAGGTGGAAGAGGAAGCTCTCTCGGCAAAAACTGACGCACTCAGGGGCTGCCTGATCGGCACTGCAGTAGGCGATGCCATGGGCCTCCCCATGGAGGGCCTCTCAAGGGAAAGACAGATCCGCCTTTTCCCCAGCCTTGAACGGTACTCCTTTCTGCTGGGGAAAGGGATGTGCTCCGACGATTCTGAGCATGCCTCGATGACTGCCCAGGCCCTTCTCACCGCGGGAGCAAGCGAGGAAGCTTTCATCCATGAACTGGCGAGGCTCATCAAGGTATGGCTCCTTCTTCTCCCTGCCGGTGTGGGTTTCGCGACCCTCAGGTCGGGGCTCAGGCTGATTGCAGGGATCTCACCCGAGAGGAGCGGCGTCAGCTCGGCAGGGAACGGCCCGGCGATGAGAAGCCCCATTATTGGCGTATTCTGCGGGAATGACTATCGGAGGCTGAGAAAGCTCACCGAGCTCTCCACCGGGATCACCCACCGTGACGCCAGGGCTCATATGGGAGCCCTGGCAGTAGCCTGCGCTTCTTCTCTCGCTTCAGGGCGGAAAGAGCCTGTATCAACAGCCACGTACCGCTCGTCACTGGAAAATGTCATCACTGAAGAGGGCGGGGAACTCCTCCCCCTCATTGAGAAGGGGCTGGAAAGCGTGGATAAAGGCATCAGCACCGCAGAGTTCGCCTCCCTGATATGCCCCCCCAAAGGGGTGAGCGGCTATATCTGCCATACGGTGCCCGTGGTGATCCATGCCTGGCTAAGCCACCAGCAGGATTTCAAGGGCGGGATCACGGGGATTATCCGCTGCGGAGGAGATACGGACACCACAGCAGCCATACTCGGAGGCATCATCGGATCCCACGTGGGCCTCGAGGGAATTCCCTCACCATGGATTGAGGATCTGCTCGAGTGGCCCCGCTCACCGGCATGGATGAGAAAACTTGGGGAGAGACTCGGCGATGCCTGCGAGGCCCCTGGAAAGGCCAGGCCCCTTTCTCTCCCTCTGTGGGGGATTCTCCCAAGAAATCTCTTCTTTGCCCTTATCGTGCTTCTCCACGGATTCAGGAGACTGCTCCCTCCTTATTGATCTTGCAGGGCGGGGGGAGGCGGGAGTCTGTTACGGAGAAAATTTTTCTGCTATAATAGAAATAACTCTTCCCGGCCGGCGACTGAAGCGTAGAAAAAACAAATCTGAGGGAATAGCATGTCAGGAAGTACCATGATGAAAAAACTGGATGAACGTCCTTACCACAGAGAGAAGAGCGATGGTGAGCCCCCCCCGGGAGACGGACCTGCCGTTTCCGTGCGAGGCCTTGTCAAACGCTACGGCCTTGTGATTGCCCTGAACGACATAAGCTTTGAGCTTTCAAGGGGGGAGATTCTCGGCCTCGTGGGACCCAACGGGGCAGGCAAGACAACGCTCCTGAGAATTCTTGCCACCCTGATCCCCTGCGATTCGGGGATGGTGACGATATGCGGCCACCCCCTCTCAGAAAAAGTGAAAATCCGCTCCATCATCGGCTTTATGCCGGACTTTCTGGGGGTTTATGAAGACATGACGGTGAGGGAGTATTTTGAATTTTTTGCGAGAGCATATTTTATCCCCGACAATCTTCGCCCTTACGCAGTAGATGAGACCATGCACCTTGTGGGAATGACCGAGATGCAGGAGGCCGTCGTTGAGAGCCTTTCCAGGGGAATGAAGCAGCGGCTGAGCCTGGGGAGGTGCCTGATCCACAAGCCGAAGCTCCTGCTCCTCGATGAGCCTGCGAGCGGCCTTGACCCCCTCGCCCGCCTCGAGCTCAGGGAGCTCCTGAGGGGCCTCGCCTCGAGGGAGGTGACGATAATCATCTCATCCCATGTCCTTGATGACCTGGCCGACATAAGCGACACCATCGGCGTCATCAAGAAAGGCTGCCTCATCTGCTCGGAAAGCACCAGGAGAATGATTGACGAGCGGGGCAGCAGGCGGATACGCCTCTCCGCCACCTCGAGCAAGGATCAGCTCTTCGAGAAGCTCAGGAAAAACGGGGCTGTCGAGGACATAAGGTGGGACGGCGAAACCATACTCTTTCACCTCAGGGATGACAGGGGGGACACGCCGGTGAACCTTCTCAGGAGCCTTGTAAACGAAGGCTTCCCCATAAGCTCTTTCTACGAGGAGCATCCGACTCTGCAGACAGCCTATCTCAACATCACCAAGGCATACGGAGGATGGGAGGATAAAAATCATGGCCTATAAGGAAAATCCTGTTTACCTGACCTCGGAAAAGCTCGCACAGCCCAGGCTCGCATGGCTGTCAGGCCTCTCAATCCTGCGTATCGCGTGCTGCTTCGCCGTCCCCGCCCTGGCACTGAGACTCATGCAGCTCTGCAGCTGCACGGTTTTTACCGTGGCCTCGGCGGCGCTTATTCTGCTCTCTGTGCTCCTGATAGGCTCGACAGCCCTTACCTCAATGAGCGGCGAGCGAGAAAAGAAGACCATCGACAGCCTGAGGCTCACCTGCCTGGATCCTGGCGCGGTAATCTCCGGGAAGCTGCTGCCGGAGTTCATGGCGCTCTGCCGCCTGCTCCTTGCCGTCTCTCCCACGATACTGCTGCTGGGCCTCACGTCGGAATACGGTTTCTCCGGAGCCATGGCAGTACTGCTCATCGCCTTTCTCTCGGGATGCGTCTCCCTGCTTGGGGGGTTCCTGATCTCCTCCCTCTCGCGGAGCAGCTCCCAGGCCATTGTGCTGGGGTGGATACTGAAGCTTCTCTGGGTTCTGGGGACTCCCCTCCTGGACCTTGTGCTCTCGGCAGTCTTTGTGACAGGCTCCATGCCCCCTGTCTTCAGCTCCGTGAGCCCCCTCGTGGCCCTCTATGCCCTTGTCCTTCCCCAGGCGATGAACGGTGCCTGGATGATCCTTCCCTGGTCATTCTTCCTGCTTGTTCCCCTTTTCCTCTGCATGATATGGCACTTCTCCGTGACCGTTTACGAGCAGGGCGGGCCTTCATGGGTCTACCTGAGGAGAAAGGCGACCGATGTCTTCCTGAAGGGCTGGGGGCCGAAATGGTTCTATGACGCCTTTCCGGGTGCCGTCCAATACTTGAGGAACCCCGCATTTCTCCGGGAGATATCCTACCAGATCCGCCACGGCGCCGGAAGGCTTCCCGGTTATCTGGTCTTCATCGTGCTCTTCCTGGCGCCCTATCTTTATGCCCGCTCATGGGCCCTCTGCAATTTCGAGAATCCCAGGGCTCAGCCGCGGAACACTTCATTCGTGGTGAGCGCCCCGGCATCATCAGACCCGGGGAACTCATCTCAGCTCTCAATAAAGCCTGTCATCAGAACATACCAGGGAACGGTGTTCACCCTCAGCAGGCATACCCTTATCGGGTGTCTCCGGTGGACCATGTACAAGTCCGCAGGTATCCCTCTTCCCAAAAAGCTTGTGAAAGAGGAGCCTGTGGCTTACCGGACCCATGCGCAGCACTACGGCTCTTCTCCGGTGGCAGGCACCGGGAGCGCCATGCTCACTGAAAAACCTTCCAATACTCGGACAGCCTCACTTTCCCGCGACGAGTATCTCGCAGTAAACCAGGAAACCATAAGGTGCGGGCTCATCGGGGCAATCTGGCTCTTCCTCCTCTATATCTCCATAAGGGGCTGCTGCTTCACCGTCTCATCGGTTACGGGCGAAAAGGAGCGCCGTGTGTGGGACGACCTGGCCCTCTCTGGAATGACGCCGATCCGGCTTTTCACCGGCAAGATTCTGGGAGCTCTCATTCTCCCCCTTATCCAGATGACTGTCGTGTTCCCTGTGCTCCTTTTCTTCGTGGTGACGGGGAACCTTCATTTCATGGAGGTCGTGAGCTTTTACCTCTATTCGGTTCTGCTCCTTATCGCGTCGGCGGTGCTCGGCTTCCGGGCCTCGGCGACTTCAGCCACAAGCAATGAGGCTCACAGCAAGGGCCTCAAGTACATCTTCCTGGCGTTTTTCATAGTTCCCCTCATAGCGCCGCTTTTCATGGCGATCTCGGTACTTCTCACTCCTGCGCTGTTGCTCTTTATCATGGTCACCCTTTTGCTTGCGAAGAAGAACACTAATCTTCCCAAGATATTGACGGCATTCGGCATTTGCTTCTTCACTCTCTTCGCCGTATGGGCAGTCTCGCCCCTTACGGCTCCCTTCACCTTCATGCCGTCGCTTCTCAACAATCCCGCCTTCAGCTCTCTCAACATCCCCACTGTTCCCCTCCTTGCTCTTGCGGTATGCCTCCTCTTCCTGGGCCTGATCACTTACCTCTTCGCAGCGCAGGGCATCGGCAGCTTGGCCGATCCCTCCCAAAAAGAGGTGCTCAGGGCCTGTCCCCTGCCCTCAAAGACACCTGAAGGCTTCCTCGCAGAGGCGGGACTGGGAGTCAGACAAGGAAGAAATGAGGGGGCTTTCTGATATAGAGCTTGTAATCAAGCTTGTACTCTATCAGAATGTGGGATGCCGATGAGCGCTTCAGAGACGATATGATGAAGTCATTGGATTCAAGCCCCGGGAGAGGGCGTACGAAATCCGGATGTATCTCCCTGAGGCGCCTGTATTCGTTTTCAGCTTCCTCAGAAAAATTCTGCTTGGCCAGGATAAGGATCCTGTTGTAGAGGGCGCCCTGATGCTCATCATCAATGGCGAAGACGCGTGAGAAGACCTCCAGGGCTTCCTTGCGCCTGTTAAGAAGCCCAAGCACCACCCCTCTGTTGTTGAGCACATCGGCATTCTGCCCGTCACGCTCGATTGACTTCTCAAAGCAGAAGAGACTCTCCTCCAGGCGCCCCCCCTGGAACACCGTGAGCCCCTTGCTGTTCCAGCATTCTGCAGAGGCCGGGTCAAGCTTGAGGCACATCTCATAGCATCGAAGGGCCTCCTGGTATCTTTTCAGCTCGAAATGGCAGTGACCCTTCTCCCTCCACGAGAGGGCGTGGCGTGCTTCTGCCTCCAGAGCGGAGTCATAGCATTCAATGGCTTCCTCGAGCCTGTTTATCTCTGAAAGCCAGCAGCCCTTGTTATACCAGGCAAGAACACACTTGTAATCAATATCAATGGCTTTGTTGTAGCATTTGATGGCGTCCTCGAGCTTTTCCATCTTTCTCTGGAGCACACCCCTGTTGTTCCATATCTCCGCCCTTTCAGGATCTATTTCAAGGGCCCTGTCAAGAGAATGGAGGGCCTCCTGGAACTTGTCGGTCCTGTAAAGGGCGACGCTCTTGAAAATCCATGGGTCAACGACCCGGGGATTAATCTCCAGGACCTTGTTGCAGCATTCAATGGCTGCAGTCCATTCCTTCATCATCAGCAGGGAAAGGCTCTTGAAAAAGAGGGAGCGGAAGTTCTCCCTGTCAATTTTCAATATCCTGTCAAAGCAGTAGACGGCATCTGAGGGCTTGCACGCCTTGTTGAGAACGATGCCCTTGTTAAGCCATATGGTCACGTCCCAGTGATTCAGCTCAAGGCTCTTGTCAAAGCACCAGAGGGCTTCTTTTTCCTTGCCCTGGAGGAACAGGAAGATTCCCCGTGCCTCCCAGAGCAGGGGAAGATGAGGCGCCTTCTCAATTGCCTCATTCAGGAACCTGTTCCCCTCCTCCTTCTCGTTCAGCTCCCCCAGCATGATGGCCATGTAAAAGAGGCCGTACTCAAAAGAGGGGGCCTGTTCAATGAGTCTCTGCAGGGTGGCAAGGGCATCGTCATATTCACCGGTCTCGCGGTAGCAGAGGGCAAGGCGCAGGAGCGCCCCCTTGTTTTCGGGATAACTCTCGATGACGCGCCTGAGAAATTTCACCGCCTCAGGGAACTCACCAAGGCGGAAATGGGCATCACCGCGAAGTATCCACAGATGGTAATCATCCTGGCCCCCGGAGAAGACGACATCCTGGTATTTCTTCGAGATCTCGTACCTCTCCAGGACCGATGAAAACTTGCTTATCGTCTGATAAAGGAGGGGATCGCGGGGGCCCTTCCTGTCATGGCGGGCCTCGGCGTACCTGAGGGCCTTTACCGCGTATTCCTTGGCCAGGCTGTAGTGAGTGACCCCTTCCAGGCAGAGTATGGCCTTGAGCCATCCCTCAAAGTAGCCTGGAAAAATGAGAAGGGCAATGTCATAAGCTTCTATGGCATCAGATATCCTGTGGGACCTCTCATGAATGGCTCCCTTGACTGCCCAGAGCTCTGGAGAGAGAGGCGCCCTTGCTATTCCTTTGGCCACGGTATCCAGAGCCTCATCGGAATATCCCAGCTCGATAAGGGAGAGGGCGGCAAATTTCCAGGCATCTATGACCTCAGGATGGGTGCGCAGGCAGTTTTCAAAGCTCTTTACCGCCTGCACGTGGTCCCCGCTCTGATAAAATTTCATCCCTTCGCTGAACCACTGGGTATGGGTGAATTTCTCCTTGCCCGTAAGGCGCTCAAGGATACCGCCCTTCCTGGAAGTCTTCTCATGCTGCACCTGGGCATACTTAACGCGCTCCTCCTTGAGATTGGGGATAGGCTTTTCGGAGCAGTATGCCTGGATATGCTCAAAAAGCTCCAGCGCCTCGCTGTCCCTTCCCGTGAGGAGCAGCACGAGGGCCTTCCTGTATTTCACTATCGGATCGTCAGGATACATCTCAAGGAGCGAATCGTGATGGTGCAGGATATTTTCGCAGTCACCCTCGCACACTTCAAGCTCCTCATCCTGGAATCTTGCAATTACCGGGGAGCCCGCCGCGACCAGCAGGAACTGCTGGACCCTGCTCTCCTTTGACTTCAGCCTCTCCAGCGCCTTGATGACAAAATCATTATGGGGATTGAGCTCCAGCGCCTTTTCATATGATTTGATGGCATGATCGAAATAATGGAGCTCTCCCATGATGACTCCCTTGCTTATCCATGCCCTTATATCAGCCTGGTTCAGCCTGAGAGCCCTGTCTATGCAGCTTGTGGCACTCTCCAGCCGGCCCATCTCATAGAGGCAGTTTCCCTTGAAGATCCAGAACTGCGGGTTGCCGGGCTGCAGTTCAATGGCCATATCGTAGTATTCAAGCGCCTTCTCGATATCGTTGAGCTTGAATGAGGAGACGCCGCAGCCCACCCAGGCATTTACAAAGGTGGAATCTATCTCGGTGACTCTCACGAAGGATTCAATGGCATCCTTGTGGGAATTTATCTTCTGCAGAAGCACTCCCTTGTTGAACCATGCCATCAGGTAACGCGGATTTATCTCAATGGCCTTGGTGTAGCACTCGATAGCCTCCTGTATCTTGTCCATCTTGTTAAGGAGGTTTCCCTTGTTGTTCCAGGCCTCGGAAAGCCTCGGATTGCTCTTGAGGGCGCGGTCATAGCACCTGAGAGCCTCCTTCCTGTAGCCCTGAAGATCGTAGAGGACGCCCTTCATTGACCATACCTCGGCTCTTTCGGAGTCAATGGCCAGCGCCTTGTCATAGCAGTAAAGGGCTTCCCTGTAATTCTTCATAGAGGCATACAGATTCCCTCGGTTATGCCATATATCTGCATTTTCGGGCTCTTTTGCCACGGCAATATCAAAATACTTCATTGCCTCCTCTGTCTGGCCCACCCTGTAAAGGCATTCCGCCTTTGCCACGATGAGCTTTGCCATCTCAGGCTCAAGCTCCAGGCCTTCGTCAAAGATCTCCAGGGCCTCCTTGTAGCGCATGAGGGTCATAAGCGATTCGCCGCGGTGGATAAGCTCATCGATGGTGGTCTCTCCGGCGGCTCCGCTGAAGCTGTAACTTATCCCGAAGATATTCTCGTATGCCACGTTCAGGGCCAGAATCAGCTCCTCGAAATCGCCGAAGCGCTCATGGGGGTGTTTTTTCAGGCATCTCAGGATGATCTCACAGACTTCATGGGGGATATCGTTGCGGACTCTGCAGGGATCGGCGGGAGCCTTATTGAGGTGGCCATGGATGCACTCCTCAATGCTTTCATCGCCGAATGGAGGGGTGCCAAGGAGCATTTCGAAGAACATGGCGCCGAAGGAGTATATGTCTGACGAGGTGCTCACCCCCGTGGCTCTTGAAAACTGCTCGGGTGACATGTAAGGAAATGTCCCCACGGCTCCGCCGCTGGAGATAGGGTCATCATCGTTCTTCTTTGACCTTATCCTCTCTATTTTCTCCCCGGCGTCCTCAGAGAAAACCTTCACCAGGCCGAAATCTGTTATCTTGAGCACTCCCTCATTGGTGATGAGGCAGTTGGAGGGCTTGATGTCCTGGTGCACTATCCCCAGTTTCTTGGAGGCGTAATTCATCCCCTCGCAGAACTGCAGGGCATATTCCATGGCCATCTGCACGTCGAATACACCCTCGTAGAGCATGTGCTCCAGATCTGTGCCGTCGATGTATTCAAGGAAAATGTAGGGCTTCCCGTCAAGGTTCTTGAAAGTCCGGGCCTGCACTATGTTCCTGTGGCTTCCCAGCTTGACCCAGATTTCGGCCTCCTTGATAAACATCTTGAGGATCCTCTCATTCCAGAGAAACTGCTCCTGGAAGCTCTTGAGGGCATATACCTGCCCGCTTGAGAGATCCTTCACGATATAGACAATGCCCATTCCCCCCTTGTGACTTTCAAGAACCTCGTAATTTTTCTCAATGATGTCGCCTTTATGCCACTCCTTGCGGGAGGTGATTACTTTTTCCCTTCTTTCCTTCTGCGCTTCGCTTATCTGGCTCACTATCTGCTCGGCTTCGGCGACAAAATCACCATTCGGGTTGATTTCCACGGCCTTCATCAGGGATTCAAAGCTTTCTGTCTCATCCCTGTCAACGTGGTAAAGGAACCTGCCGAGCTGCATATGGGGGAGAGCAAAGCGGGGGACAATCTGCACAACCCTTCTCAGATACTCCTGTGCCTGCTCGTGCTTTCCCTGGCCCTGGAAAAGTTTTGCGAGATCCATGTCGGTAAATACATTATAATAATACTTGTTGGCGATTATAAATGAGTCAAAGGCCTCCTTCACCTTCCCCAGCTCGATGAGGGCCTGGGCTTTCCAGTGATGGCACCACCTGAATACAGGATAGATTGAGATGGAGGTGCCGAGGATGTCCAGGGCCTGCTGATACTGCTTCTTGTGGATGAGATCGATTCCATGGCTGTAGAACTGGTACCAGTCGCTCTTCACGGAGTCGCACTGGGAGAAAAACTCGGCAATTGCCGCCGCATCCTTTCCTCTGGGGAAATAACCGAGATATTCGGAAAGTGCCCAGCGCTCGCCCTCCTTGTTTCCCATGGCCCTGTATATGGAGGCGATCCCCATCGAGTAGACAAGGTATGCCACCTCCTTCTGACCGTCGAAATCGGGATTCATCTCAACGGCACTGAGAAAGTTTTCCAGGGCCTTCTCATATTCCTCGAGGTCCTGGTATATCTCGCCGAGGGCTATGCAGGAATGGAGCGTGAAGGGGTCAACCTGGAGGGAGCGCTCGAATTCATCGGCTGCCTTCAGCATCACCGAGAGGTGCTCATCACCCTTAAGCTCCTGTTCCTCTTCGCTCTTTCTCATCTTTGCCAGGAGGGCCTGCCCCCTGGAGAAGAACTTCATGGCTTCCTTCCTGCGGGTGGCGAAGATGTCCAGCTTTCTCCTGAAGACCGCGATCAGGCTGTCCTCTCTAGGGGCCTCAGCCTTTTCGGGCTTCTTCTCCAGCACCTTTTCCCTGGACGAATAACAGTATTCCGTCAATTTCTTCTGATCGGAAAAAAGGGGGAGCAGGTTGAGGCCGCCTTTCATGCAATCCCTGAGGGGCCAGTCCACGTAAGCTTCGTCGGCATGATAATTGAAGAATTTCACAAGGCTGAGGAAGTTCGCTTCCCTGCGGGTCGAGAAATCATCCTTCAAAAAAGCCCTGTAATTGAAAGAATTCGCCTCTATGCAGTAGAGCGGATCTTTCCCCTTCACGAAAAAAAGGAGGGAAGGCACGGTCTCCCCCTTTTTAAAGCGCACACCAAAGAGGTGGGTGAGGGACTTCCATGCCATGGTCTCAGCGCCATAGTCATGCTGGATGCTCAATTCCATGGGGGTGAACGATCCGCTCAGCACCCTGAGTATCTTGTGAATTTTCATCACTTTGCTGTCCATAGGGCATGCTCCATTAAATTTCATTATATCACGAAGGCGTAGCAAGGTAAATATTTCAAAGAAATTCCCCCGGGAGCCTCTCACGGGAGAAGGTTTTTCCTCGCCTTGCGAGAACATGTGAGAGACATCACAGATGGGGGTATGGACATTGAACGACAACAGCGAGAAGAAGATGTGCTGGTTCCTCGGGGCGATGGGGATAGGTATCCTGCTCTCGATAAGCATATTCGCGCTTATCTCCTACTGCCACTCCCTCGATCCCGACAGTGATCCCAGGAGCGAAAAGGTAAAGGAGCTCATTCACGAAGCGGAGCAGCTTCTTGAAAAGGGGAAGCGCGGCACTTACTGCCCCAAGCAGAACCGCGGCTGACAGACGCCCTGAATTCACTGTGCCTCTGAGGACGTGTCAGGTGAAGGATGGATATACTTATTACCAATGATGACGGGATAAACGCCCCGGGACTCATCGCACTTATTGATGAAGCAAAGAGGCTTGGCAATGTCATCGCCGTCGCTCCCCACCAGGAGAGAAGCGCCATAGGCCATGGGATCACTTTTTTCCACCCTCTCAGGATGCACCGGGTCGTAAGGGAGAAACATTGCCAGATATACTCATCGACAGGCACGCCCACGGACTGCATCCTCCTCGGCCTCACTCACCTCATGAAAAAAAAGCGGCCCGACATCATCATCACGGGCATCAACAGGGGTCCCAACATCGGTGATGACATCACATACTCCGGTACGGTCTCATCGGCAATGGAGGGCGCCCTCAGGGGAATTCCCTCTATGGCCGTATCGGTGGGCGAATTCCAGGATCCGCGCTATGATACTGCAGCTGTCATAGCCTTAAGGCTCGTGCCCCTCGTCCTGTCTTACGGGCTTCCCCCGCGGACCCTGCTGAACGTCAATGTGCCCAGCGTGGAACTTGACGATATAAAGGGAATCGCCATCACCCGCCAGGGCAGGAGCTCCTATGTCCAGAGCTTCCTGAAGAGAAGGGATCCCCGCGGCCATGATTATTTCTGGTTTAACTACAGCAATCCCTCAGGCAACAAGGAAAAGGGTACTGATTTCGATGCCCTTTCCAGGAACTATGTCTCTGTGACACCCCTGCAGCTTGACCTTACATGCCATGCCACCATGGGCAGCCTCAAGGAATGGGATCTCCCCCGTATCCTTAAAGAATCCTGAAGGGAGGGAGAAATCCCGTGGTTGACGGCCATGCCCAGAAAGTTCTTGAGTTCAGCGAGGTAAAAGCCCTTGTCTCGAAGTATGCCCAGTGGGAGCCTGGCTCCCAGGCCCTCCTGCGCCTCGAGCCCATGGATGCTCCCGACGGGATATACGAGCTGCAGAACAAGATCCGCCAGGTCCTGGAGCTGTTCGAGGAGGGCTATTCTCCCGAGATGGCGGGCCTCAGCGACCTGAGGGATGTAATCCTTGCCTCCACAAAGGATATCGTGCTCGGCCCCCAGGACTTCATCTGCCTCAGGAGAAATCTCGCCGTCGTCACCGCCCTCAAAAAATCCCTTCTCACATGGGCTCACCTCCCCTTCATCCTGAAAACGCTCCAGGAGCTGACCCTCATTCCTCCCCTCAGGGAGGCCCTGGACAGGACTTTTGACGACCAGGGGCTTATCCTTGACTCTGCGAGCCCCGAGCTCTCCGACATAAGGTACCGCATGGCAGGACTCGAGGAGAGGATCCATCACAAGATAGGTTCGCTGCTGAGAGATCACGGGCTCCAGAAAATGTTCCAGGAGCACCTTGTCACCATGCGGGAAGGCCGTTATGTCATTCCTGTCAAGCAGGAATACCGGGGTGTCTTTGAAGGGCTTGTCCTTGACAGCTCCACGAGCGGCGCCACGGTCTTCATGGAGCCCATGGAAGTTGTGGCCTCCAACAACGAGCTCCGCCAGTTAAAGAACGAGGAGAAGGAAGAGATCAGCCGCATACTCAGGAGCCTCTCCGCGATGGTGGCGCAAAACAGCGGAGCCCTTGCAAAAAACCACGAGGTGCTTGCCCACCTGGACATGGTGAACGCCCTGGCGCTCTTTGCAAAAAAACACAAGGCAGTCCTCCCTGCCCTCAACAGCTCGGGGTACATCAACCTGAAAAAGGCGCGCCATCCCCTTCTGGGAGAAAAAGCCATCCCCATTGACATCGAGCTGGGAAGGGACTACTCGGCTCTCGTTATCACAGGGCCCAACACGGGCGGAAAGACAGTCACGCTCAAGACCGTCGGGCTCTTCGCGATGATGGCCCTCTCGGGAATGCCCCTCATCGCCGACGAGGGCACGGAGATAGGTATCTTCTCGTCAATATTCTCCGATATCGGAGACGAGCAGAGCATCACGCAGAACCTGAGCACCTTCTCCTCCCATATGAGCCAGATAATCCACATCATCAGAAGTGTTGATGAGCGCTCCCTGGTCCTCCTCGACGAGCTGGGTGCGGGGACCGATCCCAAGGAGGGCACGGCGCTGGGAATAGCCATCCTGGAGCACCTGGCCTCCAGGGGCATCAGGTCCGTAGTGACAACCCATTACGGAGAGCTGAAATATTTTGCGGCGAACCACCCCCTGGCAAGGAACGCCGCCATGGAATTTGACAGCGAGACCCTCCTCCCCTCGTACAGGGTGATCGTGGGCATCCCTGGACGCTCCTGCGCCCTCACCATCGCCGGAAAGCTGGGCCTCCCCGGCGGGCTGGTAAAGCGCGCTGAGGAGCTCATTACCCACGATTACGTCGAGCTTGACAGGCTCCTTGAGGATATTGAGGCCAAGGAGAAAAAGATGGAGCAGGAGCTCTTTCTAAAGGAGAAATTCAGGAAAGAGGCCCAGGCCCTCAAGAGCAGGTATGAAGAAGAGCTCTCGCAGGTAAAGACGGAGGAGTCGGAGATCCTTACCGAGGCCTTTTCAGAGGCCGAGATGATCATCGGCTCGGCGAAAAACGAGATAAAACAGAGCCTCAAGGATTTCAGGAAACGTATGAGCCTGCTGGCAAAGAGCACGAAGCCGTCAAAGGAAGATGCCGAGACTATTGCACAGGAGACCTTCAGCAGGTTTGACGCCATCCTCGGGCGCCTCGAGGGATTCAGAAAGAAGAAGGAGGTGCCTGGCCTCCATGGAGCTCTCGAATCTCTCAAGGCCGGCGACGTGGTCTTCATCCCTTCAATGAACAAGGAGGCCGCCATAATTGACATCAGGGAGGATGAGGTGTACCTGCAGGTGGAAAAGATAAAGATGAAGCTTCCCCTCTGGAGTATCCGGCGCCCGGGCGGGACCAGGAAGAGGGATGAGAAGCCCTTGCAGAGCGATACCCCGGAAAGAAGTGATTTTCCCGAGCGCATTGAGCTCCTCGGCGCCTATGTGGACGAGGCGATCTTCCGGCTCGGAAAGTACATGGACGATGCCCTGGCAGCGGGAATCACGTCATTCCAGGTAGTCCATGGAAAGGGGACAGGGGCGCTCAGGAAAGCGGTGCACCTTTTCCTCAGGAAGCACCCCAAGGTCCTGAATTTCCGCCCCGGAGAAGCCCGCGAGGGGAGCTGGGGCGTCACCGTCGTCACCCTGGCCTAGCTGTTGCGATGCTTCCCTGCTGGCGTGATTTCCCCCTTGATGGTATAATGAGATGAGAGAGGAAAGGAGCCTCGGTCCATGGAGCCCCTTGCGAGAAGAGACAGATATACCTATAAAGATTACTGCGATATACCCGGCGAAGAGCGGTACGAGGTCATCGAAGGGATTCTTTATCAGATGACGCCCGCTCCCTCAAGAAGGCACCAGGATCTGCTGGGCGGACTGTTCACGGCCTTCCATAATCACCTGAGAGGGCATGCCTGCAGGGTATACTGCGCTCCCTTCGATGTGAGGCTGCCCGCGCGGGGCGAGAAGGATGACGAGGCGGGAACGGTGGTGCAGCCCGATATATCGGTGATCTGCGACCCCGGCAAGCTCGATGACCTGGGGTGCCTCGGGAGCCCCGATCTCATCATAGAGATCGCCTCACGGGGGAGCGCTTCAAGGGACTATGTGAAGAAGCTCGCCCTCTATGAGAGGCACGGCGTCCGCGAGTACTGGGTGGTTCACCAGGATGACAGGACCGTGATGGTCTTCACGCTCAACGACAGCGGTGAATACGGAAGGCCTGCCGTCTACTCCAGCGAGGATACTGTAAAAGCCGGCCTCTTTCCGGACCTTGCCATTGACCTTGCATCTCTCTTCTCGGAAGCTCCGGAACGGCCCTGACGGAGGCGCCTTTTTCCCCTGACCGGGAGCGTGACCGGGGTAACCCTCTGTTCCCTTTCAGCTGTTATATTTCACAAGATCGCTGATGCTGTGGCTGTCTGAGCCCCTGGTGGCTTTAAGGCCGAGATCCTTCGCAAGGCTTTCCACTTTCTCCACGAACTGCCTCTCCTCACCGGGAGAATCATAGCGGTCAGGCATGTGAAGATGGTATGGATAATAAGTCTCGACGCCGTCTATCCCGTCCTGCCTGAGAGTCTTTATCATGGCAAAGGCCTCAAGGGGCGGGATGTCATAGACACCGGGATGAGCGAGGACCGCCATGCCGCCGGCTCCCTTTATCATTGTTATGGCTTCGGGGGCCGTGGCGCGCTTGAAGCCCTTCACGGGACTGCTGTTGAGGAATTTCTTGGCTTCGCCGTAGTTCGCGAAGAGCCCATTGCTGACGAGGGGCTGAAGGATGTGGGGCTTCAGTATGGTGACGCGCCCTTCGGGCATCACGTCCTGCTCTTTTATCACGACCTTGCCGAAATGATCGTTGACGCAGTCGATATAGCGCAGTGCCCTTTCGCGGCGCTCTTTCTGCACCGCCGCGAGGTACCCCGCAAGATCCTTATTCTCTACATCGATGTAGTACCCCAGGATCTCGATATTCCTGCCGTTGAAGCTGCAGTCAATCTCCACTGCCTTTACGACCTCGATGCCGTCCATGGGCTCTCCTGAAAGCATCACGTGGGCGTCAAGGGCGTCGTGGTCAGTGATGGCTATTGAGGTGAGCTTCAGATCCTTCGCCGCCTCACGCATGAGGGCGGGGCTGTCCTTGCCGTCGGAGACGGTGGTGTGCATATGCCAGTCGTGATGCTCCGTCATGGGGGCTCCTTGTTCACCGGTATTTCCCATGCATTTCTCCGGAGGCTGCGCGAATCCTCTGATGCACCGTGAGAATGCCCGACCGCTTTTCGCACTGCAGGATGATTACAGGCATCCTTTGCTGCCGTAAAGCCTCTTTTCTTTGTCTAATGCTGATGGCAAGAATCGCCTGTGATCTCTTATGGACCTTGAAAGTGGCTCTTCATGGACCTCAGCTCCTTCGCCTTCTGGAGGGCCTCCGGACCCCACGATCTTACCTTCATCTTCCCTCGCTGAAAGTGACGTGGACAGGAATCTTTGCGGCAGAGCGAGCAGCAGCAACTTCCCTTCCCATGTTCTCTCAGAAGCTATTCGTATGGCTCTCGGACTGATGGCAAAGGAACTGATCACCATGCTCACCTTCAGAGGCGATTTCGGATGGTTGGAACGGCAGGCCTGGTTGAATGAAGACGGCACGGTTGCCTGTAATCCGCGATATCGCGAAGCCGCTCACCGGGCAGAGGTTGAAGGAATAGCCACAGAACGCCCAGAGAAAGTGACATGCAAAAAGTGTAAAGATATGATCTGGAAAATCAGCCATGCAAAAAACCGAGATGGGGAAGAGAAGTAGCGGCTTCGGATCGGTACCTCTGAACGAAGCAATTGCCTGGAAAAATGATTGTTTTTTCCGATCATAGATTTGGCATCAGTACATATGCGCAACAAAGCCCCCTATGCCGACTGCTATTTCCTCGATGTGGCTCTCGGATGCAACTGAAGACATAAGATGGGCTCCGGTCCTGCGCGTAAAGGACAGGGGTGTTTCGCTCTCGCTCCCGCCTTTTTCTTCGCACTGACGCACCGCTTCCCGGAATTTTCTAGATTTTAGGCCTCCTTCACTGCTCTTCGCCAGGAAATCTTTGGACTTTTCCGGAGATTTGCGGTATAATTTCTGCGGAGGCCGGGGGCGCTGGAATCAAGCTTCCTGTCCTTCAGCCCTCCTCCCGCGGGGACAGTCTCCCGGAGACTGCCCCGCAGGTGGGAGGCCACAGGCGCTACGACAGGCGGCAGGAGCCACCGTCAAAGGTGACTGCCGGCCGTTCGTGAACAGACGGGTGAAAGCACGTGATTCTTTTACACGGATTTTCTTTTCTCATAAACCAGGGGAGCTGTTTGTCCATGTTCTTCCAGATGTCACTCACAAGGAGGTTCTCTGATGAATACACTGGTTCGGGTAACGAGGCTCTTTCTATGCTTTACCGCACTGATCGCCCTGCTCCTCTCCATGCAGGCGATGCAGGCCTGTGGAGCGGAAAAGGATGAAGTCAATACCCCGGCGCAATGGCAGAAGATCCTGGACAGCGTGCCGGCCGGTGACTCCGCCCAGGCGGATGAAAACGCCAATGTCAGGTTGAAGACTAAGGGAGAGCACCCGGGCGCCCGTAAGGAGAGAATCGCCCATACCTATGCATACGGAGTAAAGGGCAGTTTTACTGATCCCCGCCTGATCCGCCGGCTGCGCGCCGAGAACCTTACTCCGGTCGAGAGCCTTCATGCCCGTGACGGAGCAGCAGCCATTGTGCTCAGAGATGACAGAAACGGCGGGTACATCATCGCATTCCGCGGCACCGATGATGAGAAGGACAGGGAGAGCGATAAGAAGGAATGGGAGGCAGGGAAGACCATCGGCACCACTCAATACATGAACCACCGGGAGCTTTACGATGGCTGGGTGGAGAAATATGGCCGTAATGGAAAGCTTGAAGTGGCGGGCCACAGCCTTGGCGCAGGGAAAGCGCAGATCTGTCTTTCCTTTCATCCTGAAAAGATTGCCAGGACTACGCTTGTCCAAAGCCCCGGCGTAGACCTGGAGACTGCGAAGCGGTATGAAGACAACACGACCCTTGTCCACCGGATGCGCACCGAGGAGAGGGGGCCTGTCAACCTTGTGCAGGCAACCCGCGATCCGGTAGGTGATGTCAATCGGGGGCATATCGGCGATCCTTATGTCATTGCAGGGACCGGGACTGATATGACAGGCGCGTACGACATGGCGACCACGATTGGCGGCCATACGCAATTCGTGCTGCAGAATCCAGGAGGCCTGGAGGATCTCGAAACGGGGAAACCTTATATATCCGAAAATGCAGACCGCGTTATCAGGCCTCTCACCATCAAGGAATACCAGAAATACCGGGGCTCCACGAAGTCAGGGAGCGAGTTCGACAAGTTTGTGCGCGAGGGAGGAGCCTCTCCACGGGATCCCCGGTGGCGCAATGCGGCAGCTCTGCAGTTCACGGCGGAAAAAAGAGCGGCAAGGCCTTCTGCAAAGCCCGGCAAATCACCGCCTCCGATCACCACCACGCCCGTTCCCTCGCCTGCCGCCACCCAGGCGCTCCCCGCTCTGCTGAGAGGCAAAATCAACGGTCCCCTGAAGGCCGTCGCAGGGACCGAGTGTATATATGAGTTTGCCCTGGAAGGCCCTCAGGGTGCAGGCGCGGCGGGCTCAGAACGCAGACAGGCCATGGAATGGTTCATTGACGGCAGGAAGCAGGTTATAGACAACAGGAGGATATCAGTCACCTGGGCCACGGCAGGTGCGCGGCAGCTCAGGGCGATTCTCCTCCAAAAGGAGAAGAAACTTGCGGAGCATTCTATCACCGTGACGGTTGATGCGAAGCCCCTTATTGCCAGGCTCAAGGGCCCCCGGGGCGCGAAGGTGGGAGAACGTTCGCGGTATGAAGTCTCTGTCGAGGGAGGCGTGGGAGACTACCGGTTCGCGTGGGCTCTCAACGGCAGACCGCTGCGACCGACAGAGAAGGTGGTCGATATTACCTGGTCAAAACTGGGCCAGGCCATTCTCGAGGTCACTGTCACCGATGACGCAAAGAATTTGCAGATGGATCGCCTCTCTATCGAGGTGAAATCGATGGAACCTGCTTCTTCTTCCACAGGAGCGCCCGCATCAACCTCCACGGGCGCCGCGCCTGGAGACAGCCGGAATACAGGAACGAAGGGCGGCTGGGTGCTTGTCGATACGAAGCTTTATGGAGGAGAGGGGAGAAAAATCGCGAGGAACAATGCCGAAATCAATTATGAGACCTATTCCTGGCAAGGTGCCTGGAGCACCCCGCCTGCCGAGATGATTCCCGGTGAGACCCTCATTTTCAAGATGGCCGTGAGCTTCACCGAGAGAAGCACTGCCCACGGCGCATACATAGGGGCGACCGTCAACATCGACCAGGAGAAGGAGGGTGTCGCGCCGGGCAGCGGAACCGCCTCGATGATCCGCATCGGGAGCGTGGGGACCGATTACAGCAAAGGTGTGCGCCAGGCTTCGGGGAGCTGCAGATATACTGTTCCCGAGGGAAACAGGGGATCGCGGTTCCAGATCCGCTGCATGCTCTCCGATGGGTACCATGTTCCCGGCGCGTGCTTCATCTACGAATACCGCTGACCGCAAGAAAGGCGTGCCGCGCGGACAGGGATAACCCGCAGTATTCATGAAACCCTTGACCCTGGAAGAGGAATGGAATATCCGGGAGACAATACCAGGAATTGATAAAAATTTTCGCCATCACCATGGGAAGAAACAATGAGACGAAAGGAGGACTATGTGAATATCCCGGCTGCGAGGCGGTGATAGCGAACGGGCAGAACTTCCAGGCAGGCCCTGGTATGCCACGGGTGACCTACGGCGACGGTGAGGCGCGCACAGGGAGTGCTGGAGAACCACCCGGGGGGAATGTGCGGTGCCGGTAGGGGATAAGGCCGGTCCGATCAGGAGGTGAGCTTTGCTATCTCATCGACAGAGAGACCCGTGAGATCGGCGATGGTCAGTGCGTCTGAGCCCCGCTCTCTCATCCTGATGGCAATCTCACGGGCTTGCTCTACACGGCCTTCTTGCCTGCCCTGCTTGATACCCTGAGCAATGCCGCGTTCCATGGCCTCCCTCTCACCTTCGATGCGCAGCGTGGCCTCGTCTAGAAGGGCCTTCTCGCAGACCTCCATCATCTCTCTCACCATTCTGTCCGATGACGCCTTCTTCATCTCACGCATGGCCATCATCATCTCCTCCTCGTTCCTCAGCACTTCGGGGACTTTCCCGGAGTCAAAGGCATAGTGCTCGCCGAACTTCAGCACGTGGAGCCATTTCTCAAAGCGAGTCCGCAAGTACCGCGGCTTATCCTTTTTGAACTTCGGAAGCTCGATGAAGTGAAGCTCCTTCAGGTCCGTGAGCTCTCTCTTTGATTTAATATTAGCATACCGGTATATATTGTGTAAATCCCCTTCCTCGCTGAAAAGCCGAAAGTTCAGAATCGATATCGAGATGGACTTCCTGAGGCTTATAGTGGTCAGCTCTCTTATTTCCCGCGGGTCCATCGATTCACCGCCTTTCCCGTCTCTGCCGGATTTCCGTCCTGACATAATTATAGCGGGGAGAGATTGCCGGTATATGGAGAAAAGGTGACAAGAAAAGGTTTTTCTGTTAAAAGAATGTGAACACCATGGCGCGGTCTTTGCACTGCCGCAGGGCGCCTTTTCTCTGCGCTGGAGGGGCTTTCTGAGGTTTCGGGCAATAAAAACGCATTTCAAGCCTTTCAGGCTCTCGGGAGGGCATCCTGTAATGACCGTCAATCTCAATAATGACAGGCTTTTTAGCATGTGGCTATTTTGACATGCCATCTATTCTGAGGTATAATTAATATGGGATACATAAGAAACCCATTAACAATAAAAATCCAATGAAAGGAGGAGTTATGCCATTTCCCGAGGTGATCCGCGAGTATCCCGGCTATGAGGCCACCATGGAAGGCGGGCAGGTCTTCAAGGCAGTCCCCGGCCTCCCGCTGGTCACGCACGGCGCCGACGAGGTGCTCTCGCGGTCGAACTGCCGGCATATATTCCGCGATCTCACCGGGGAGGTCCTGGACTGGAACCTCTGGTGCCTCTCTTCTGCCGGCAACAGGCTCGACCTTCTCATAGGGGAGGCTCTTCATTCCCTTAACGGGAGGCTCGATAAGCTCGGCTACGTCCGTATCGGCGATTTTGTGCGCGAGGAGCTTGGGATCTCTTCCAGGAGCGGCTGTGAGCTGATGAGGAACGCCAAGGAGCTTCAGAAGCTCCCCCTCATCAAGGAAGCCCTTGAGAGCGGGAGGCTCCGCAAGAGCGCGCTGCGATATCTTTTCCAGGTCGTCACTCCTGAGACCGAGGCGGAGTGGCTTTCAAAAGCCATGCAGTCCACCATAAGAGATCTAGAAGAGGAGGTGAAGCGTTTTAAAGCCGGTGCCGGGGAGGCCGGCATCAACACATTCGGGGCCAAAGATGATGACGAAGAGGATACAGGGAGCCTCGCGGTAAGCGTGCGGGTTCCTTTTTCCGTTGGCGCGAAATGGGATCGGGCCATCGAGGTCTTCCGCAGGTGTGAGGAGGCGGAGCTCCCTTCGGAGTCGTTCGTGGAGGCCCTTCTTGCGGAGTTCGCCGCTTCGGCGCCGCTCGGGGGTATCGGGGATCCTGGCACAACGGTGCAGTCTCCGGAGGATTCCGATTCCGGGACAGGGAAGCCTGAGGCTCGGGAGGCCGCGGGAGCTTCTCTCTGCCGCTCGCAGGGGAAAGACTCCCAGGGAGCCTGCGTCACCCACGGCGAGGGGGCATACTCTCGGAATAGCCTTGATGCTTCCGGCACCAAGGAGAACGGAACCGATCCCGCCATCGAGAAGAAAGCCCTTCTCCTTGGCGCCCTGGCGGGTGCCATCGGCTCCCTCGATGACGAGGCCTCCTTCGGCGAGCGGGACAAGGAGCTTGCCCGCCAGGTCCACAAGGATCTCGAAGAGGTGTCGCACCTCTGGGCATTTCTCCCCTGGAAGCCCGTCACGGTGGATCTTCCTTCTGAATTCCAGGCTCCCGCAGGCTATTGCTCCGATGCCGATACCGCCGTCGGGACCCCGGACGGGACCCAGGTGCATCCTCCCGCCGATCCCTTCGAGACGGTCGCCCGCCTGAGGTCGATGGCTTCCCTGCGCCACTCCCTCTCCTTCTACCAGGGGAGGCTCCTTCGGACTCTCAACAATTTCGGCCTCTACAGGGACATGCTCTTCCTGAGCCTGGGCCACTACACCAGGGAGCGCCTCGGGATGTCCCGCAGCACCGCGTATTCTCTCATCAAACAGGAAAGGTGGTATCTGGAGTATCCCGATATGCTGGACCTCGTGAAGGTGGGCAAGCTCAGCCCCGAGCAGGCGCGACATCTTACCAGGGTCTTCATTGAGGGGACCCGCGTCCAGGGGGCGTGGCTCTCCTACGCCCAGGAAGTCCCTGTCGCCACCCTCATGGCCTCGGTCGAGGGATTCCTCCGCTTCGCAAAGAGGGCTGTCCACAAAAAGTGGGACATCCATCCCGAGGCCTTCGAGGTGGCCGTCATGGGGAGGTCCGTCAGAAGGGTTTCCCCCGCAATCTCTAATGCCACGGAACCCAGTGGGGATAAGGGTTTGGATGTCGCAGTCCAGATTTCCGCACAGCAAAAAACAAGGGAAGGGGGACATAGTTCCGGGGGAGCCGTCATCTGGCAGGTCACCCAGGGCGGTGAGCACCCCGAACTCCCCGAAATTCTGTCAATCCTCTCTGGGGACTCCCACAAAGACGGAACCTTCGGGTCAAACCCCAAGGAGAGGGGCGCCCTCATTCGCTTCTTCATGAAACGGGACCTCATACCTCTCTGGAACCATGCCGTGAGGCTCTGGGCCACCGGCAGACCAGAAGAGGCCGTCGATGACGGTCAGCAACTCCCCCTCTTCATCGAGGCGCTCCTTGACGCCTTCCTCTCCGCCTGGGACCTCCCCGAAAAGAGGGACCTCCACCACCGCACTCTGGCCCGTGATAATTACCAGTGCCAGGCCCCGGGCTGCCGGTGCCGGCGCAACCTTCAGTCTCATCACATTATCTTCCGCTCCCACGGGGGAAGCGACAAGCTTCACAACAGAATCACCCTCTGTATGGCTCACCATCTCAGGTGCGTCCACGAGGGCCACCTCGTCATCAGGGGCAGGGCTCCTCACGGCCTCACCATCATCTTCCCACGCGGCAGGAGAATCAATGAGTGCCTTAAATCCCGGTGAAACTGAGTCGTCAGGAATTTTGCCTGGAGGTCATGGGAGTACCTCTGCTGCAGGACTTTTGCCCGCGCCCTGATCCCCCGGGTACCACCCCCGGTCCACCATCTCGGGAAGAAGACGCCGAAACCGCCCGAGGAGAGGAGGCCCGGCGCCGTTTTAACATTCTCTTAACAAAAGGTCAATATAGTTGTTACATCCCGGCAACAATATGGCAATGAATATCTGTCATACTGAGAGTAAGGAATTATCAGGAGGGATGGAAAAAATCTAGGCCGGTGTGCTCGTGTCACAACCAGGTCTAATTATTTTCCCGGAACAGCGCCTGATGGTCAATTCCTGACCCCGCCGAGAGAACCACAAAGCCCGCACGATACCCCCAGGAATGACAGTGCCCATCAGGATCTCATACTCAGGAGCATCACTGACGGCATCATTGTAAATAAGGAGATTTACAATGTGCGTCAGAAGAAAAACCTGCACAATTGAGGCCTTATCAAGGTGTGTACAGAATCAGCCTGGGCAGTAATGATAGAAAGCCCGATACACCTGGGGAAAAATAAAACAAAGAGAGGTGGAGGAGATGGCGACAGGCATACAGACAGGAATGAGAACCGCCACGAGGGAGCAGCAGGGAAGCACCGCGGCACCTTCATGGGCGAAAATGTTGAAGCTCATAGAATCAATACCCGCGGCGACCAAGAGGCTTATCATGATCGCAGCGGCGGCACTTATCATCGTAATCCTTGCAGTCTCACTCTATGGCAAAGCTTCGGCATATGTGCCACTCTATGATTTCAAGCTCACCGCCAGGGATACGCAACAGATCACTCTCAAGCTCTCGGAGCTGGGTATCCCTTACGCCACGGGCAAAGGTGACAGCGCGATTCTTGTGCCTCCGGCAATGCTCATCAAGACGCGCCTGGAGCTCCAGTGCTACGGGCTCCCGAGAAAGCAGGCCGCGCAGGCCGACACTGGCTCCTCGCTGACGCCCCTGACAGATGGCGACAAAAGGTATATCCGTCACAGGGAAAAGGAGGAGCAGCTCACCGAGATAATCAGGCAGTTCCAGGGCGTGGCCGACGTATCAGTGCTTCTCGTGATCCCCGAGAAGGATTACTTTGATACCGAGAGCCGCGAGCCCCAGGCGGCCATCATGGTGCAGCCCGAGCCGGGGGCAGCCATAAGCTCGGCCCAGGTGAAAGGCATTGAGGACTTTGTCTCTTCATCGGTAGAGAACCTCAGGCCTGCAAAAATCAAGATAGTCGATGACAAGGGCATTCTTCTCAACAGGAGCGCCGCCCTGTCACAGGGCCCGGGCGAGCAGGCCCAGGCCTGTGGGCAGTTCCGGCAGCAGAAGGCTGCTTTCGAAGGTGATCTCGAGGCCAGTGTGCAGGATCTCCTTGACAAGACTTTCGGCCAGGGAAGGACAAAAGTGGCCGTCAATGCGACGCTTGATTTCTCAACATCCACGAGAAAGATAAAGAGGGTGGGCGGCATTGGAAACACTACTGGCACAGCCGATCAGAAAACAAAGATAATTGAGGAATCCTATGATTCAAAAGCTGAGAGTGACAGGAACGGCGCTCTCCAGGTGGCATCAGGCCCCATCAATTCAGGGAAGGGGATGAACTACCGGAGAAAAGAGATTGTGAGAATGTCAGACATTGACACGGTGGAGAGTCTCATCACCATCCCTGCGGGGAGAGTGGAGAGGATCACCGCCAGCGTGGTGGTGGACAATTTCAAGCCCGCTGTCGTGGAAAAGATCTCCGAGACGGTAAAGAACGCCATAGGTTACGACGGAAGCCGCGGCGACTCTGTGAGCGTCGTGAGCATCCCCATACCCCATCAGGGCATGCAGGCTGTGATATTCCCCATCGGTACCTCCCTCAAGACAGGAAAAAGGAGCGGCCACGCGGCTCTCTCCTTCCCGCCTGCCCTTCTGCTCATACCGGTCATTACACTCATCATAGGGTTTGTGCTCTTTCTCCTCGGGCAGAACAAGCTCCAGCTCGAGCGCTCCCGGCTCGTCCTTGCACCGGGGCCCACGGCCACCGCAAGCGACATCACCGATCTGATCAACGATCGCTCCGGCCGGGCATCGCTGCCTCGTGAAACCCTCGTAGGCACCTCGGCCTCACTGGAGAAACTGGCAGCCCACAACCCCGCGGCTTTCGCCAGGATGCTCAAGAGCACCATTATCTCAGAAAAAAATCCCTGATCCCCTGTCCTCCCCCAAGATGGCACGGCGGCATCCACCTCTCCCCGTGCTGAAAGCGGGCGCGTCACCCCCGGGCGCGCCTGTTTTATTTTTCCCGGTCCCGTTGAAACTTTTTCCCCGCCTGAGCGGTAGTCTTCCATGAGAGATGAAAGGAGGTGATATCATGCACAGAACGAAACTACTCACCATAGCCCTTGCAGCATTACTTTGCATCGCCATCTCGGGCGGCTTCGCCGACATTGCCCAGGCAAAGCAGGCGGCAGCCACTCAGGCATCGCAGTCAGTGAGCCCCCAGGCATCTGCAGGGACAAAATGCCCCTGCGGCCCCGGCTGCAGCTGCCCTCCGCAGAGCTGCAAGGACTGCAAGCCCGGAAATTGCTCATGCAAAGGCTGCACGGGCAACCAGGCCAAAAGCTGCTGCCCGGCGGGAACACAGTGCGCCCCTGGCATACAGGGTCAGAAACAGATGGGAGCTGCGTGCTGCACTTGCTGCAATCCATGCACATGCGCGCCATGCCGCTGCGCCCAGCCGAAGCAGCAGGGAGCTGCATGCAGATGCAGCCCATGTAAATGCGCACCGTGCCGCTGCGCTCAGCCGAAATAAAAACCTTGATGTACGGCCGGGGGAGGAGCCTGTGGCAGCTATCCACAGACAGTCCATGAAATGACAGAAGCACAGGAGAACACCACTCGCCTCTCCCCCGACCAGGAGGTTATGGGCAGGCTCTTTGTATCGGGAGATCCCGATGATTTCCAGGAGCTTGTAGAGCGCTTCAAGAAACCGGTGATGAAGCTTGTTTACCGTATGACAGGTGATTATGAAGGGAGCCTTGAGGTGGCCCAGGAGACTTTTATCAAGGCCTGGCGCTCAAGAAAGGCATATGACAGGAAGAGGCCTTTCACGCCCTGGCTTTTCAAAATAGCGGCAAATGCAGCGAGTGATTTCATTGCAAAAAAGCGGGCAAAGGGAGAGGAGCCCCTCGAGAGTGCAGAAGGCCCCGGTGAGGGACTGCAGGGCTGCCACTGGCAGGACTCAGTGATTGGGAACATATCGGCCCAGGAGCTCCTGTCAAAGCTTGATGAACCGTACAGGACTGCCTTGATTCTCCGGTTCGTGGAGGATCTCACCTATGATGACATTGCACGTGTTATGGAGACCACAGCAGCACAGGTAAAGAATTACCTTTTCAGGGGAAGGCAGAAGCTTGCCGGGATCGCAAAGGAGGTCCTCATATGAAGGATCATGGCGAATGGATTGAAAAGGTGACGGCCCGTCTGGAAGGCACCCTGAGCGGCGAGGACCTCAAGGAAATCAATGACCATTTGGAGGGCTGCGAGGAATGCCGTAAATATTATGAGTTCTCAAAAAACATCGAGCACGCGGTGAAATCCGAGATCCCTCTGCCCCTGCAGTTCACCGCCAGGGTCATGAGTGCCATCCCTTCGGCATCCCTCTGGCGGAGCATCCTTCCCGTGCTTTCTGTGGAATGCGCTTTCTTCCTTATCCTTTTTGCCCTGTCTCTCCTCTTTTCCCAGGCAGGGCATGGGTTCCCGCTCCTCCAGGGCATGCCGGGAAAGCTCCTGTTCCCCGGCATGGCGGGAGCCTTCCTGTCACAGAACGGCCTTTTTCTCGTCTTTTACAGCCTGGCGCTCTTCCTTCTCTACCTCATCCTCGTAAGAGTGAGGCGGGGGAAAACTGCCATTCCCTTCCGGAATGGCATTACAGGGGGTAAGACCTCATGAAGGCGTTGAAAATACTTCTGCTCCTTTTGCTGGCCCTCCTTGCCTGTGCCACGGCCTCTTTTTCTGAAAGCTGCAGCGCGCGCCATGAGAAAGGATGCAGCTGCCCTCCCTCCTGCCCCTGCTGCAAGGGGGAGTGCGGCGGGCGCTGTGACATGGTGCGCATGGGATGCACATGCGGGCTGCAAAGCGGCCAGAAGGTGAATAACGTGCTGCTGATCCTGAACGAAGGCACAGTGAGCGGCGAGGTTGCGGGGCACTGCATCGCAGTGGGGAGCCGCCTCACCATCGCAGGAAATGCGGAGGTGAAAGGCGATCTTGTCACCCTCTTCAGCATCCTGGAAAAAAGGGCCGAGCCCTTGGTCTCAGGCAGGATCGTGAGCCTGGGGACTATAGATATATCTCACTTTCCACCCTTCCTCCGCTTTATGGTGACCTTATGGGAGCCTCTCCTTGCCCTGGTGCTCCTCCTCTCAACATTCGGCTCGCTGAAAAACCTCTCGCTCTGGGGTGCAAAAAAGCCTGCCCTGGTGCTCCTGCTTGGTTTTGCAGGGCTCCTCCTCTTTGTCCCGGCATCTCTTCTGGGGGGCACGGCATCCCTGATCATGCTGACGATCCTTGCGGTTTTCTCGTCAGCGGGATTTGCCCTGGGATTCTCGAGCATGGCATGCCTTGTTGGCGAGAGAATATCTCCCGCGCTGATCCGCTCACCACTGCTGAGAGCACTTATTGCCTTTTCAGGGCTCGTGGCACTCTCGGTACTACTTGCTTTTGTGCCCTCAGTGGGAGCCTATGCATCGGAAATCCTGAAAATGTCGCTCCGCACCCTGGGACTGGGCCTCCTGCTCTCGATTCCTTTCTCATCAATGAAAAAACCGGCCCTCACCTGCTGAGCAGCGCACCTTCCCGGGCAGTTGACAATCCCTTTCAGCCGTGATATCATATCTATCATGAGCGATATGAGAATAGCTGTTAAAATACTGAAAGCCGCGGCAGACAGGAACCGCATCAGGATATTAAAGATTCTGCAGCACAAAGACGGAGCCTGCGTATGCGAGATCCAGAAGATCCTTGGCGTCGGGCAGTCCACTACGTCAAGGCACCTGAGAATCCTTGAGGAAGCAGACCTTATCTACACCGTGCGTGAGGGGAAGTGGATCAACTGCTTTCTGAATGACAGGACAAAAAACCGCGAAGTAAAGGGAATGCTCCAGATGCTTGGAAAATGGCTCGAGGAAGACCGCCAGACCGGGACTGACCTCAAGAGCCTTAAAACCGTTGACAGGAGTTCTCTCTGCCAGAGCGAATAATTTTTTTTGAATTTATATCTATATTTGCAGATATGTAAATAAATAGCATCATACGACAGGAGGCGAATGTATGGCACAATGCTGCACCAGTCCTGCGAAGAAGAAGCTTTCATTCCTGGACACCTATCTCACTCTCTGGATATTTCTTGCCATGTTCATCGGCGTAGGTGCAGGGTACCTCTTCCCCGGAGTGAACAAGGTGCTCACGGCATTCCAGGTGGGCACCACTTCCATACCCATCGCCATCGGCCTCATCCTGATGATGTACCCGCCCCTGGCCAAGGTAAAGTATGAAGAGATGGGGAAAGTATTCCGCGACGTGAAGGTCCTGTCACTCTCCCTGGTGCAGAACTGGATCATCGGTCCCATACTGATGTTCGTCCTGGCCATTGTTTTTCTCCGCCCCTATCCCGAGTATATGGTAGGACTCATTCTTATCGGCCTTGCCCGCTGCATCGCCATGGTCATCGTGTGGAACGAGCTTGCCGAAGGCAACACCGAGTACTGCGCCGGGCTCGTAGCCTTCAACTCAGTGTTCCAGCTTCTCTTCTTCTCGGTCTATGCATGGTTTTTCATCACCATACTCCCCCCGCTTGTGGGCCTGAAAGGCGCTGTCGTCAACATCTCTATCGGTCAGATCGCCCAGTCTGTCTTCATCTACCTTGGAATCCCCTTCATCGCGGGGGTGATTACCCGCTTCAGCCTCATCAAGGCAAAGGGCAAGGAATGGTACGAGAAGGAGTTCATCCCGAAGATAAGCCCCATCACCCTGATAGCACTGCTCTTCACCATAGTCGTGATGTTCTCTCTCAAGGGAAACTATATCGTGCAGCTCCCCCTTGACGTGCTGAGAATAGCGGTGCCCCTCTGCATTTACTTTGTAATAATGTTCTTTATCTCTTTCTTTATGGGATACAAGCTCAAAGCCGGCTATACCAGGACTGCGACACTCTCGTTCACGGCGGCAAGCAATAATTTCGAGCTTGCCATCGCCGTGGCCATTGCAGTCTTCGGCATCAACTCAGGTCAGGCCTTCGCCGCCGTCATAGGCCCCCTCGTGGAAGTGCCCGTACTTATTTCGCTGGTGAACGTGGCCTTCTGGTTCAGGAAGAAGTGGTTCGCCGGAGAAGATGACGACATGACCGTCACGCCCTGCTGCTCATCATAGATTGGAGCCCCACATTCTATGCTCCACCGATTTTTAAAGAGGTAAGAAAGGAAGACTGAAATGAATATGCCCAGAGTAGTGGTCATCCCCTGCAGCGGCATCGGCAAGCCCCTGGGCACCGTAGGCCGCCAGGCGACCTATGATATTGTCGAAAAACGCTGTAAGGAAACAAGCACCACCACCTGCCTTGCCCTTCTGGTATCGGGCGATGATGAGGCGGTGCGCCTGGTAAGGGAGAACCCCTGCATCGCCCTTGACGGGTGCCCCAAGGAATGTGCCCGCAAGAATATCACCCTCGCGGGAGGCCTCGTGAAAAGCAAGCTCCGAGTGATGGATATCCTCAAGGAGCACCGGGGATATAAACCGGAATCGGTGCTCCACATCGGCGAGGGCGGAGAAAAGCTTGTGGAGGCTCTTGCCGACAAAGTTGAAAAAGAGATAGAGCGGATCCTGGGAGAGGAGGGGAAGGACCATGGGAAATGACGTGAAAGTAGGGCTTATCTCCTGCAGCGGTGAAGAGATCGCCGAGGGAACGCTCTCCCGGGCCGCTGTCCGCATCGTGCTGGAAAAGCTCAGGCCACTGCAGACTGTCACCATCTGCCTGCCTCTCTTCCTTGCCGGCGACGGGGGAGAGCGCGCCTTTGTCGAGCGCTATCCCACCATCGCCGTCGATGGCTGCGGTAAGCGATGCGCCCAGCAAGGCACCGAAAAATACAGCGGCAAGGTCGATGACGTGGTGGTTATCGATGAGCTTCTTGAAAAACTTGGAGAAAAAGCTCCTGCTTCGAGAAGGGATTTCACGGAAAAGGACTGGGAGCTTGCCGAAAAGGTGGCCCTGGAGATAGCCCGCAAAGTGGATCTCGTGCTGGCAAAGGCCGCGCAGGAAGGCCGCGCAGGAACAGCAGGCGGTGCTCCCCTCCCCGAATGCTCCTGCAGTTCCTCAGGCCCCCGCACCGTTTCAGTGAAGGTTCAGGGAAAGACTCTCGAGCTTGTGGCTCTCGACGGCATATTCTCGCTGGTGTCAAAAAATGGAGAACTCTCTGACGGAGAGAGGGGACAGGAGCTCGCGCGACAGGCAGGGATCTATAACGCCATTCCTGAAGCAATAAGCAGTGCTTCCCTTGGAGAGGCGCTCCTGCGGGAATATATGAAAGGACGGAAAAAATAATGAAAGACCCGGATGTTATGGAAGACAAAAAACCAGGATTCATCATGTGTGTCTGCACCGGTAAATGCCCCGGTTTCTCTAAAATGGATATGTGGGATTTTATTAACAGGGTCCGGGTGGAGCTTCCCGTCGAGTATGCCTTCATCCATCCCCAGCTCTGCGAAGAGGACGGCGACCGTTTCTGGAAAGACTTTATCCAGCCCGGCAGGACCTATGTGGTGGGCGGATGCGCTCCCTCGATGCAGTACAAGCTTTTCAGGGATGCCTTCAGCGAAATGGGGCTCGATGTGAAAAAACACCTGGCGCCTCTCGACGTGAGGGATATGACTACCGACCAGGCCTTTAATGCGGTGGAGAAAAAGCTTGCCGATATGGAGGCGAAAGATGTCTGAAAGCACCTTCATGGGAGTGCCGAGGGAGAGGATTCCCTGGTATCCCGTTATAGACTATACAAAATGCAATTTCTGCATGGAGTGCGATAAGTTCTGCCCCCACAAGGTCTTTGAGCGCAACGAGGGTGAGAGGAAGCTCGTGGTGAAAAACAAAGAGAACTGCGTCGTGTTCTGCCGTGCCTGCGCAAAGACCTGCGAGCCCGACGCCCTCTCATTCCCCAATAAGCAGGAGACAACGGCACTCATTAAACAAATACGCAAGGAGGAGGAAGCGAAATGAGCGGATCCGAGTTTGCCCTTCTCCCCTGCAACGGCTTGGACAAGTCTCTCGGGCAGATCACAAGAGCGGCGGCACTCAATGCCTGTACTGCCCTGCCGGAGCTGGAGCTTCTCTGCCCCATGGTATGCTCGCAGGACCCCGGCCGGTACAAGGAGAGTGCCGAAAAGAAAAAGCTGATCGTGATAGACGGCTGCGGCACAAGGTGCGCGACAAAAACGGCGGCGGCTCTTCAGGCAGGCATTGCATTGAAGCTCTATGTCCCTGATGTGGTGAAAAGCACCGGCAGCAGGCCCGAGGCTTCTCTTGAGCCCGGCCCCGGGGGCCTGAAGGTGGCAGGTGAAATATCACGGCTCATTATGAGTCACTGCTCTGAGAAAAAATCCGAAAAAGCTACCGAGGCCGGTATTGAAGACTGGAACCGCCGGGAGCTCGACTTCTTAGAGGCCATGGTCGATAAGTTCGTGCTGAAAGTCCCGAAAGAGGGATACCTCTTCAATGAGAACGATTGCTGGGCTTTCGTGAGAGGCTCGACAGCCCTCATAGGCATCAGTGATTATCTCCAGACCAGGGCCGGCGATATCATGTACGTGGGCCATCCCGATCCCGGGAAGGAAATCTCCCAGTTCGACGAGGCCGGCGACTTTGAATCGAGCAAGTCCGTGCTGCAGGTCATCTCGCCGGTCTCAGGAGTTGTCGTGCGCATCAATGAGGCATTGAAGGAGCATCCTGAGCTTCTTAACGAAGACCCTTACCGGCGGGGATGGATCGCTGAGCTGCGCCTCACTCAGCTTGAAGAGGACCGGGAGCTCCTGCTGGAAAGCGAAGCCTATTTCAAGAATATGATAGATAAAGCGCAGAGGGAAATTGCAGGCCGACACTAGCCTTTAAAGCTCATAGAAATGCGTGGCTCGAATAACTTGCTGCGGTTATATCGGGAATATTAAAGAAAGAGGTGTGGTAATATGAAGGAAGAAAAAATCAGGCAGACGGTGCGTGAGGAATACGGAAAGATTGCGGAGAGCGGCGGCTCCTGTGGCTGCGGGTGCAGCTGCACCTCCACGGGGGAGATCGGGGAAAAGATAGGCTACTCCAGGGATGAAATGGAGGCCGTGCCCGAAGGCGCAAACCTGGGCCTGGGATGCGGCAATCCTACGGCTCACGCCGCCATAAAGGAAGGCGAGGTCATCATCGACCTGGGCTCGGGTGCAGGCTTTGACTGCTTCCTTGCAGCCCGCAAAACAGGACCGAAAGGCAGGGTGATCGGCGTCGATATGACGGCGCAGATGCTTGAGCGCGCACGGGAAAATGCCCGCCGTGGAGGGTATGGCAACGTGGAGTTCCGCCTCGGCGAGATTGAAAACCTCCCCGTGGCAGACAATTACGCCGACAAGCTTATCTCAAACTGCGTGATCAACCTTTCGCCGGACATGGAGCGGGTGTTCCGCGAGGCATACCGGGTGCTCAAGCCGGGCGGGGCCCTTTATGTGAGCGACATTGTGCTCGTGGAAGATCTTTCACCCCAGGTGAGGGAGTCGGTCACGCTCTATATAGGCTGCATTGCCGGCGCCCTTCTCAGGGACGAGTATATGAAGCTTGTTGAGAAAGCCGGTTTTACGTCAATAAAGCTGGTCAATGAGTCGCCTCTGCCTTACGAGGCCGTGGAGCGCACCGGTGTCCCGCAGGCGGAGGCTCAGAAAGCCTGCGACTCTGCGCGGAGCATTATGGTGACCGCAAACAAACCAAAGAATTGAAAGGAGAAAAAACAATGAAAAAGATCGAGGTTCTGGGCCCGGGATGCCCCAACTGCACGAAGCTCTATGAAGAAACAAAGCAGATTGCGACAAGCCTCGGCATCGAGTGTGAGATTGAGAAAGTGAAGGACATGGGCAGGATCCTTGGATATAATATCCTTGCCACGCCTGCACTTGTCGTGGACGGCATCGTGAAGGTCGCGGGAAGGATCCCTGACGCTGAAGAGATAAAGAAGATCCTCTCAGCCTGAGAGAGTAAAGAGAGTGGTGTCGCAGGCCTGTTCCTTACTCTGCACGCAAAGGAGAGCTCCATGAAAAAATTGTTGATCCTCATTCTTTCAGTATCACTTCTCTTATCCATCACCGCCGCGGCATGGGCCCAGAAGCCCTCAAAGAGCGTCGCCCCTTCCAATTCAAAGATTATTGTCTATTACTTCTACAACAATTACCGCTGCCCGACATGCAAGAAGCTTGAAGCCTATACAAGCGAGACGCTCACTTCAAAATTCGCCGATGCCATGAAAAAGGGGCTCATCACCTGGCAGATGGTGAATGTAGACCAGCCCGCCAACAAGCATTTCATCAAGGAATACAAGATTTTCACCAAGCAGGTCGTGCTGGTGGAGACGAAAAACGGGGCGCAGACGCGCTGGAAGAATCTCGATAAGATCTGGAATCTCCACAGTGACAAGGCGAAATTCAGCGCCTATATTGAAAATGAGATTAAAGCCTTCAAGGGAGGCTCGTGATGGAATCCGGCGCAGCAGGAGTGCTCTCGGCCCTCTGGCTGGGGATTCTGACGTCCATAAGCCCCTGCCCGCTCGCCGCCAACATCGTCGCCATCTCCTTTATCGGCAAGAACGTAGGCAGCACGAGGAATGTCATTCTCGCGGGGCTCTTCTATACACTGGGAAGGGCTTTTACTTACGTGCTCCTCACCATGTTCATCGTCTCAAGCCTGCTGTCCATACCTGAAGTCTCAATGTTTCTGCAGGAATGGATGAACAAGGTGACAGGCCCCCTCCTCGTGCTCGTAGGGCTCGTGCTTCTCGAGGTGATCAATCTCAGCATGTTCAAGGGACGTGGCATAAGCGATTCCCTGAAGGAGAAAGTGGAAAAAAGCGGCATCTGGGGAGCGGCGCTGCTGGGCATCGTCTTTGCCCTTACCTTCTGCCCCGTTTCGGCGGCCCTCTACTTCGGAAGCCTCATCCCCCTCTGCCTCGGCGCGGCCTCCAAGGTGCTGTACCCCGCACTTTACGGCCTGGGGACAGCCCTGCCCGTCATTGGCTTTGCCTTTCTTATCGCTTTTTCCGCACAGTCCGTAGGGAAAGCTTTCAACAGCCTGGCAAAAATCGAGGGGTGGGCGCGGCGCATCACGGGGGGCGTCTTCATTCTGGCAGGCATCTACCTCTCCCTCAAGCATATCGGGGGATTATTCTGATATACTGACGCACATTGTTAATTACAATGATGTCGTCAGGTATGCTCTGGAGTATAAAGCTGGAATATCGCGAAAAGGGCCTATCCGACAAAGGAGGTGCAACAATGCCAGACAAATCGCTCACCTTTGACTCGCTCTGGCTTGAGGAGTATATGCAGGAGCATGGCGGGATAATGAACATCACGGAGCGCTATGTGACCCTCGGGTGATGACAGATATTCAAGGCGCCATCAGGTCTGATGGGAAAACCGGAAAATCCTGGCGACTTTGAAGAGTACTCTTCAGGGGAGCTTAAATTTTATATCCACAAAGAGATATGGAATACCTATGACATGGCAAAGGGAGAGCTTCTCATGCGCATTGAAGGCTACGGCAGGTTCACCCTCCGGCTTGCTGAAGACTCCACCGGCCTCCATAAGGGTAAGCCGGCAGACCGGGAGAAGAGGTAACCACGGAAGGAAGACATGTCGGATCAATCAGGATCACTGATATTGCTGAAATAAGTCACAAAGGAGGACATCATGGACCAGGAAGACATCAGAAAAGCAGTACGGGAAGGATACGGGGCCATCGCGCAGGATTCTGGAAGCTGCTGAGGGCCGAAGTCATCGTGCTGCGGGACCAGCACACTGGCGGAAGACCTGAGCAAAAATATAGGGTACAGCAGTGAAGAGCTGTCCTCCCTTCCGGAGGGGGCCAACCTCGGGCTCGGATGCGGAAATCCCGTTGCCCTCGCCTCTCTCGCGGAAGGAGAATATGTACTTGACCTCGGTGCCGGAGCGGGGATTGACTGTTTTCTCGCGGCGAAGAAGGTCGGCGGCACAGGAAAAGTCATCGGCGTCGATATGACGCCCGAGATGGTGGAAAATGCCCGGAAAAATTCCAAGGCATCGGGGCTGGGTAACATAGAGTTCAGGCTGGGAGAGATCGAGCACCTCCCCGTTGCCGATAACTTCGTTGATGTGGTGATCTCAAACTGCGTGGTAAACCTCTCGCCAGACAAGACACAGGTGTTCCGCGAGACTCACAGGGTTCTCAGACCGGGCGGGAGACTCATGATCTCTGATATCGTGCTCCTGAGAGAGCTCCCCGAAAGCATAAGGAAATCAGTGGACGCCTATATCGGCTGCATTGCGGGAGCCTCATTGAAGGAGGCTTATCTCGCCGCCATCAGAGATGCTGGATTCATCGAGGTGGCGGTGCTTGAAGAGTGCGTATTCCCCCTCGACTACATGGCCAGTGATCCCACGGTGCAGGCAATTATTAAAGATGCAAAGATCCCCATGGATGAGATAAGGAAGGCTGCCGACTCCATAGTGAGCATCAAGGTCCGTGCATACAAGCCGGAAAAATGAGGAGGAATGCGATGAAAATACTCTATCTTTGCACCGGGAACTCGGCGCGGAGCCAGATGGCCGAAGCCTGGACAAGGCACCTGAAAGGCGGTATCCTCGAGCCTTATTCTGCAGGCATCGAGGCTCACGGCATCAATCCCCTCACCGTCGAGGTGATGAAGGAGGCGGGGATTGACATAAGCGGCCAGCGTTCAAAGACCTCTCTCGAGCTCCTGAAAGAGGGCGTCAAAGTAGATTATGTGGTCACACTCTGTGACGATGCCAGGGCCTCGTGCCCTTTCTTCCCCGCGCAGGTGAAAGTATTACACCATGGTTTCAGGGATCCCGCGAAGGCTGAAGGCTCTCATGAGGATCGGCTCAAGGTTTTCCGCGAGGTGCGCGACGAGATAAGAGCCTACGTGGAAAGCCTCCCGGAATCGCTTCCTGGATAGTGGGGACCAGTTAATGAATGAATTAGTCTGTTACTGCCTTGAATACCGAGAAGAAGACATCATCCGCGATGTCATCGAAAATGCCGGACGCTCCCTGATTATGGAAAGAATAATGGCTGAAAGGCAGGCCGGCACCTGTGAGTGCAGCACCAGGAATCCCAGAGGCACGTGATGTCATGCCGATGTCCGCCGTGTTGCGGAAAAGGCGAAGGCTTCCTCATCGATGCAAGCCGAGGTGAGATTGAGCTCCTTGTGAGCTGGGTGAACCTCTGCGAGCTTTACTACCTCATCAAGCGAAAGAAAGGCTCAGCAAAAGCACATTCTCTTCTCACCGCCATGAAGAACTGGCCTGTCACTCTCATTCCTGCGGCAGAAAAAGAAGCGCTCGCAGCGGGAGAACTCAAAGCCGATTACAGGATTTCTCTTGCCGATGCCTTTGCCGCCGCCACTGCCATACTCCATGAGTGCCCCCTTGTCAACAGCAATCCAGAATTTATTCCCCGCTCTACCGCTTCACCTCGGACCTTAAAGGGGATTCCCCATCGGAAAAATTTTTTCTGCAGCTGCAAGAGGGCCACTCGCTGACCCCACCGGTATGGGCAATGGCCGGGAGAGGGCAGAAACAGGCCGTGGCGATTCTTTAAGAGCCTTCAGGGTCATTTTTATCATCCGCGCCTCTTTTCCGCCCTTCACGGGGCATCCTTCGATGGCATAAAAACACCTTCAGAATGAGCTTCTATAGGGGGGGCCTCTTTGCTTTTTCTCTATCAATATGGTATCATTATTACATGGATACGTTTGAGACCCACACCATTCACTCATTGTTCCTACCGGATGAAGAAGAGCTTCTTCACCTCGCAGAGCCTTGCTGTCTTAAGGACCACGAGGACATGCTCCTCATCCCCGAGCCTTATGAGCTCCCGGGGGGAACCCTCTTTAGGCCCGAGCACATAGTCAAGATCACCAGGGAGGGCCTCATCCCCGAAGCGGAAAAGCTCACAGAGGATATCTCCTTCGGCTCAATCGACAGGGAGAATAGGGCAGCGCGCATTGATTTTCTGCTCTGCGAGGCAGTCCGCAGCCGCCTGGCACTTGATCTTACTCTCGGCGGCCTTATCGTCACTCTGAAAACGAAAGGGGTTGATCAGTTAGGATACCGCTCCATGGGCACCTTCGCCACGGAGCATCTCTCGTTCTCGGGGCGCACCGCGTCGGAGCTGATGCACAACTTCGAGCTTCTCAGGGCGCTCCCCCTCACGCGGGAGGCCTATCTTGAGGGCAGGATCGCAAAGAGCGCCCTCAGGCATCTCTCGAGAGTCATCACGCCTGAGAATGAGTCCTGGTGGCTCGCCATTGCGCGGGAGCGCTCCCTGTGCGGCCTCGAGAGGGAAGTGAAAAGGGCTCTCGCCGAAGGGAAGGCCGGATCGGCGACCCCTTCCGGCGATGGTCCCGAAGCCGGGTCCGAAGGCACAATGATGTATTTCAGCGTACCGCCCTCACTTGCCCTCACCTGGGACTTCGCCCTCTCCCTCTTCCGGGACAAAGAGCACTATGACGGGCCTGTCTCAGGATTTGTCGAGGCTCTCCTTGCGAATTTCCTTGCCTCAGGGGAAGCCGCCCCGGAGCTTCCGGCCCTTGATGCCAAGGGAAATCGCCCCCTCTTCTCACGGGTGCCCCTCATGAAGAGAAGGATAGGAAACCGGCGCATCAGCGATCCCGACGAACTAAACGGGCAGGGCGGTGAAGGGCATGAATGCCCCGGGTGCGATCCGTGGGCATCACCCTGGAGCATCTTCTTTCCCTCATGGCTGGAAGAGTGCCGGCCAGAAAAAGATGCCGGCGCGGTCTCCGCCAGGGCGGTTGCGGGGAGGCTCCGGAGGGCCGCCTCTATCCGCCAGAGGCTCGACGTAGCCGCGGGGATGCTTCTCCGGGCGATGGACGAGAGGCAGCTCCACCACCTTCTCGGCTATGAGTTCATCGAGGACTACGCAGGGGAGCGCTGCGGCTTCTCGATGGCCCAGACCCGCCAGCTCATAAGGCTCGCCGAGGGCTTCCGGCGCCATTCCCTCACCGAAGACGCCTTCATGAAGGGCGTCATCACCAGGGAGCAGGCACGCCTCATCCTCCCCCTCGTGGACGGGAAAAATGAATCGCAATGGATTGCCTATGCCGCGAGTGTGCCCACTGTTGACCTGCGGGAAGAGTCTCAGCGCTGTGCGAGGATTGTGGAATATGACTGCCTTGTCCCTCACAATTATACTCTTCTTCCCGGCTTCCGCTACGTCACCGACGAGAGGTTCCACGGCCTCTCGGAGGAGGTGCAGGACTGCATAAGGGCAGGGTCCTGGTATAAAGGCCCCTCTCTCAAATCTTCGTGGCCTCTCGCTTCAGACGACGAGGAGCTCATGGTATCCCGCGACAGGCGCCTCGATGAGCCCTGGAAGTATTTCAGCGATCTCGATGAGATGATGGCCTCTGAGGCTTCCCATGAAATTGAAAGAAATTCCAGGCTGTGTGCGAGGCTCGCAGCGCCTCAGAACCAGGGGCAGGATTCTGAGTCAGCCCTCTGTGCAGCTGAAAAGGCCCGGGAACTCTGTACCATTCCCCGGGGCGAGAATCCCGAGGAGACTTTCCTGGTGGACATCCTCACGTCAAAAGCCACCTCGCCAGCGGCAGGGGGCTCCATTACCATCAAATTCTTCCTACCCCGGGAGCTCCAGAAGGTCTGGAACCTAGCAGCCCATACCTTTCTCGGCTGTCTTGCCCTGCCGGAAGGCGCCGAAAGCCTAATCCTCCCGGAAGAAAAATTTCTCGTGGCACTCCTTGCCGACTATCTCAAGACCGAGGGAACCTTGAAAAAAGCGGCCCATCATCACAGGATCCTGAAGCGGGACCGCTTCCGCTGCCAGACCCCCGGCTGCCGGTGCCGGCGGGGCCTGCCACCTCCACCTCCTCCACGGCCTGCGGACCCTCACCGTGAAGGGCAGGGCGCCCTATGATCTTACCTTCACCTTCGGCTCCCTCTCGGAAGGCACTCCTTTCCTGGTCTATGAAAAGGGTGTGAAGATTCACGGATGAGGGAAATGCGCTTTGTTATCCACCCATTTTCCTTGACATCTTCTGCACTTTATCATATAATTATTTCGTTAATTAGCAAAATATGCAAACAAAGGCGGAATCCATGGAGAAAACACTGGCCGTCACCAAAGCCCTGGCAGATGGGAACCGGTTAAGGGTGCTTATTGCCCTGACAAAGAGAGATGAGCTCTGTGTCTGCCAGATTACAGAGATGCTTAAACTCGCCCCGGCCACCGTATCCCGCCACATGAGTGTCCTCCAGAATGCTCACCTGGTAAAGAGCAGAAAGGACAGCCGCTGGGTATATTACAGGCTTTCGGACTGCTTCCCGCCATCCCTGCTTAAATGGCTTAAAGAGTCACTGGCGCAGTCGAAAGAGCTTGAAAACGACGACAATAGACTGAAGTGCATCATTGCACAGGGGCTGGATCCATTGTGCAGGATGCAAAACAGCAAAAGAGGCTACCACACCGGGCAATTGCATAAATAACTATTTGCAGCAGGCCTTACATCAATAAAACAGGCAGGAGGAATCTATGACAGCAGCTGATGCCGGCAAAGTAAAGAAAAAACTCTCGTTCCTCTACACCTATCTCACCCTCTGGATTTTTCTGGCAATGTTCGTGGGCGTAGGCGCCGGGTTTCTTTTCCCCGGGGTAAACAAGGTGCTCTCGGCATTCCAGGTGGGAACCACTTCCATCGCCATCGGCCTCATCCTGATGATGTATCCGCCCCTGGCCAAGGTGAAGTATGAAGAGATGGGGAAAGTATTCCGCGACGTGAAGGTCCTGTCACTCTCCCTGGTGCAGAACTGGATCATCGGTCCCATACTGATGTTTGTCCTCGCAATTGTCTTTCTGAGGGCTTACCCTGAATACATGGTGGGCCTGATTCGTTGGATACCGGTTCAGGGAAAAGCTCACACCAGCTAAACAGCATGGTGGCGTGCATTAAAAGCTGACAAAATGCTTTGAAAAATCACTGAGAATGGAGATGAAAAAGACCAGCTGTTGCTGAGCGCCAGGTGGGGCATGCGGCAGTTCGGCCGCAGAAAGCAAGAAGAATCCCCCACCACCTGAGGATTCAGCCGATTCCAAAAGCAGCGAAAAAAAGCAGGCCTGAAGTAATAAGAGACAATGGAGAATGGCAGGATTGAGGAAGTCAGGTCTTCAGGGTTCTCATTATATCAATGAAGGGAAAATACCTATGAAACATACAACTTTCAAAAGGGCATATTACCTCGCAGTAATTGCTTTCGGGCTACTGATTGCCCTCACCTCGTGCGGTAGAAAGGCAGATGAAAATGTCTCTGTAACAGGCAATCCAACGAATACAGTTGAGGAAAATATTCTGAAGGCACCGCTGGACGACACTTCTTCAGTTGCTGAAATGCTTAAAAGCTCTTCGGGAAAGAAGAAATTTCTGGTGGTATTGTTTTTTGAAAAGGATGACGAGCCCACCGGCAAAATGAAATCAGTGTACAAGGAAGCAGAGAATAAATATGGGAAAGAGACGGCTCATTTTGTCACTGTCAATGTAAACGATGAAAAGGAGCTCCCGGTAGTGAGGAAATATGAGATAGACAAGGTAAACAAGCCAGTCCTGCTGGTTCTTTCACCGGAAGGCACAGTAATAAACGGCTTTGTTGAAGACGTTTCGGTTTCCGCGATAAAAGAATCATTTCTTTCAGAAAAGGTCCTCTCTTTTCTCAAATCAGCGCAGGAAAGAAGACTCATATTTGTCTGTTTTCCCGGCCAGGACTCTGCCCAGTTTGAGAAAGCCATGAAAGAAGTGGACGGCTACGCCAGCAAGAAAGAAAACAGCGTGGTGATCCGCGTGGATCCCGAAGATAAAAACGACATGCCTCTCTTCTCAATGTTCAAAATGGCTCCGGGAAAAGCTCCGCAGACGGCCGTGACCATTCTGAACCAGGGCGCATTGGCGGGAACTCTTAAAGGCACCGTGGACAGCGCAAAAATTGATGCCCTGCTTTCGAGCTGCAGCAATTGCTCATCAGGCTGACAATGATTTCACCTGCACCGTGTGTGCATTCTGCTGAATTTATGAAGTAAGGAGCATCTGATGACCACACTCAAAATAGTTATGAGAGAGCTGTTTGAAAAGAAGAATCAGCTTATCACCAGTTTTCTTGCCATTCTCATTGGAATAACGGTTATTGTCGCAACCAGGACCATGTCCCATTCTTCCCAGGTGGCAGTAGCTGAGGAGCTTGATAACCTCGGGGCGAATGCCCTTATCATTCCCAAATCCGCGACGGTGAATGATTACTACCGCTCGGATTTTGAGGAGGACGTTATTCCGGAAAGCTATGTGGACACCATCACCTTATCATCAATCCAGGGAATCCTCAACCTCTCCCCGAAACTGACAAAACCCATTGCTCTTCAAGGAAAAACAGTAAATTTCACGGGAGTTCTTCCCAAGAATGAGCTGAAAATGCCCCCCTCGTGGAAGGCTTCTGCGAATATTTTTACAGAACCAGCGGCCTGCGGGCCAAAACCCCCTCCTTTGACGAAAGAAAACCAGATGCGCCGGAAAATCATCGAAGCCCTCGGTGCTGACGAGGTGATAGTAGGAAGCGAAGCGGCAAGGCTCTTCGGCCTTCAAAAGGATTCGGCCATTGAGATTAAAGGCAGAAAGTTCAGGGTAAAGGAGGTCTACCCCGAGACGGGAACAATCGATGATACCCGCATAATTGCAAGTCTCCATGTAGTCCAGAATATGTTCAATACGGGAAAAGTGATCAATATGATAGAGCTTGTCGGCTGCTGCAGCGAGATTAAGAAGGGAATGCTTGACAGCCTCAACAAGCTTCTACCTGACGCCAAGGTGGTGACAATAACGCAGCTTGTGAAAACTCAGCAGAAGACCAATGAAATGCTCGATAAATTCTCGATGATCTTCTTCATCGTCATCGTGCTTGTCGGCGGCATCGGCATCGCCAACTATATGTTCTCCAACGTGCATGAGAGGCGGAGAGAAATAGCCATCATGATAGCCGTCGGCTCTGTACCGAACCGCATCCTTCATATTTTCCTGCTCAAGGCGCTCATTCTGGGCTTCACGGGAGGGATTCTGGGATACGCTGCCGGAACAATTATGGCGTTATTTCTGGGTCCAAAAATAACAGGAGTCAGTGTAAACCCTATCGGGAACCTGCTGTTATGGGCCGTTTCAATAGCGGTGGTTGTTTCCGTGCTCTCCAGCCTCATCCCGGCAAGCCGTGCCGCACACGTTGATCCCGTCGAAATATTTCAAGAGGTGTAACGATGATAATCCTGGAAAATGTAAGCAAATCCTACACAGTAGATAAAGTCACAGTAAATGCCCTGATTAATGTCTCTGTGCAGATAGCACAGGGAGAGTTTGTTTCCATCACCGGGCCAAGCGGCGGCGGCAAAACAACCCTGCTCCTCACGATGGGAGGCCTCAACCAGCCTGATTCGGGGAAAATCTATATTAAAGAAAAATCTGTTTATGACTTGAGTGCCATCCAAAAAGCCGAATGCCGCAGAAACACCATAGGTTTCCTTTTTCAAACCTTTAATCTTATTCCATATCTCACTGCGCTTGAAAATGTCCAGATCCCGCTTTATATGGCCGATAAATCCAAAGATGCGCAGGAAAAGAAAGCGAAGGAGCTGCTGGATAGGTTCGGCCTTGCATCCAGAATGAATCACAGGCCCCCGAAGCTGAGCGTGGGACAGCAGCAGAGAGTCGCCCTGGCACGCGCGCTTGCCAATGATCCCCAGATCATTCTTGCTGACGAGCCCACAGGAAATCTCGATCCTGACATGACCAGGGAGTTGATGGATTATCTCAAGAAGCTTACTGTCGAGGGCTCTGTCACTATAGTAATGGTGACTCATAATCACGATATTGCCGGAGAAGCGACTCGGCATATGAGGCTCGCTGGCGGCAGGATCGAAGAAATCGATGCTCCTTCAAGACAGCAGGGAGCGCTCCGCAATTGATGATTGAATGATTGTATTACTGCTGTGGAGTTATCTGCACAGGGGCATTAAGACGAAACCACAGAAATTCAATGCTGCCAGGAATCTAATAAGCGGGTGGGAACATGGATGACAGCTCTTTATTGGTAAAGATTGGAATTTTTGTCTGGAGTGTCGCTGGCTCCCTGGGAAGCATCGCCATAATGCAGAATAAGACTGCTAATAAGTTCAGAATTAATGTCTACGCCTGCCTGGGCTTTTTTGGGGGAGTTTTCGGAATACTCCTTGCTCTTGTGGCCCAAAGCGATATGCAGAAGGAAAATCAATCAGCCGAGGCAGAAAAACGCCGGGAACAAGATAATTTGAACGAAATCTGAGGACGTGGAGCATTGAGCCTGACGAGGAACTCTTTGGCCCGAGCCCATAAGCCTTTAAAACTCCTCGCTGCAAAGAATACCTCATCTTGAATTTCCTTCAGCAGATATGTGCTCTCGCATCATCAGGGATCTGCCCCGGTGCTGACCGGCGAAAAAAATTCTAAAACAAAATTCCCTCACGCCAGCGGGAGCGAAGACACGGGATACCCTTCAAACTAGCCGTTGGAAGTGCATTGCGAGGCCTCAATGTCATTTTTACCATTGCCACCTCTCGTGCTTCTGCCTGGTGCCAGAGAAGAGGAGTGGGGCTCCTTCCCGAGAATCTCTTGGTACACCCCTTTGATCCATGAAAGGCCCCCCCGGGCGCCATCTCCACCCTGAGGCCTGCAAGGAGCTCACTCTGATGACAAGAGAACAGTACCTTGATCTGCTGAGGAACGCCGACAATCCTGATTCAGGCGAGTACCCGCCCGGATTTGACCGTGAAGGGGCAGAAAAAAAGTTCATAAAGCTCGCCGGAAAAGTCGAGGAGCTTCTCGCCACGAAATGCTTCAGCGAGACTGGCGTTTATATACAGGATGCCTCTTTTCATGGAGAAATCGTGGTTCCCAGGGAATTCTGGAATGCCGACGGCGACGGCATCTTCATAAGGGTGAGCAACTTCGGGGGCTTTGCCACCGTGGGGTGCTACAGCGCCGAAGTCCCTGAAAAGCATCTCTCCCTTCTCATACCGGTCCTGGAGGAAATGGGCTACGTCTATATCCCTGAAAATATCCTTTACGAGCTTTACACCGGCGGGCTGCCCTTCAGGGAGCAGGGCGCCTCGTGGTGGCTGCGCTATTTCGACTATCTGTGAGGAGTGGTAAGCCTTGAAAACCTTTACGCTGCTGATACTTTTCATCACCCTCTGCGCAGGATTACCTGCCGCCAACGCCGGCGCTCCTGCAGCCACGCCCGTCGAAAGGCACGCCTTTCAGAGATTCACCCCTTACGACGAGATGCTCCCATTCATAAAAGAGCTTGACGGAGCGAGTCCTCAGTTCACGGTGAGGATAATCGGAAAATCAGTGAAGGGGAGAGACATCCCTGCCCTTTTCCTCAGCTCCGGCGCCTTCGCATCTGACAGGGAAAGGAAGCCGGTGGTGATGATCCTCTGCCAGCAGCACGGCGACGAGCCTTCAGGCAAGGAAGCCGCCCTCATGATCGCAAGTGAGCTTGCCACAGGGCCTCAGGCCCTGCTGGAGAAGGTTGATATCGCAATCATCCCGATGGTGAACCCTGATGGCGCAGAGAAAGAGAGCCGTACCAATGCCAATGACCGCGACCTCAACAGGAACCACGTGATCCTCACGGAGCCCGAAGTGCAGGCCCTCCACAGCATCTTCTGGGAGCTGATGCCCGAGGTGACCCTTGACGTCCACGAGTACGGGCCCGGGAGCCAGCAGTGGGTAAAGCGCAGGATGGTCAAGAATGCCGACGAGATGTTCGACATGGTGAGCAACGTGAATATCTCCCCGCGGATCTTCGCTTTCAGCCAATCGGTAATGCTCCCCGCGGTGGAGCGCGGGGTCCGCCGGGAAGGCTTTACCTATGCAAGGTACGTGGTGGGCACGCCCTTTGACGGAGGGAGGATCCGCCACAGCACGACAGATATCTGTGACGGCCGCCAGTCCTTTGGAATCTACAACACCCTCTCCTATATCCTGGAGGGGAGAAACTGCGGGAAAAGGCCCGGCGACATTGAGAAGCGGGTAAAGGGCCAGAGGGCCGCCATAATGGCTTTGCTGGAAACTTCTGCCCGGCAGGCCCCGAGGATCGTGAGCCTTGTAAGAGAGGAGAGGGCTTCCCTCAAATCTCCCGATTTCCTCAAGGGAAGGGCCTTCATCCAGATGGACTATTTCCCCGATCCCCTGCGCCGCACCTTTACCATGCCAATCCTGGACCTTGCGACGATGGCGCCTGAAGAGAGGGCTTTCCGGCACTATGAGCCCCTCGTGAAGATCAAGAAGAGCATGGCAAGGCCCTGGGCTTACGTCATTCCCGCCGGGGAAACGGGCGCCATCGAGATAATGAAGCGGCATCACATTGATCTTGTCTCTGTTGAAAGCGATATGCCCGTTATGGCGGAGCGCACCATGATCCTCCACCTTGCCGCCAGGAAGGAGGAAGAAACAGTGCTTCCCAATGTGGACTGCGAAACACTGAGCCGTGAAGAGGTCCTTCACAGGGGTGACATCGTGGTGAGACTCGAGCAGAGCGCAGGTCTACTCATCCCTCTTATGCTGGAGCCTGAGTCGTCATGGGGCCTCGTGACCGACACGGGAGAAGTGCCGAGCGCCTTCGCGGGCACGTGGCTCAGGGAAGGGTACCCCTACCCTGTGATAAAAATAAAAAACCCGGGTGACCTCCCGGGTTTTGACAAAAACTAGCTGACTGTCCCTTTTAATCAGTTGGCTGTCCCTGTTTTTTCTTGGGGATCTTGACGCCGTCTATGATAACGTAGTCTTCCTCCACGGTGACCCCCCCGGCGCTGCTTCCTTCTCCCCCGCCCTCGCCTGCTTCCGCGGGAGGCTTTTCCTGGAGGTCTTTCGCCATCTCGGCGGCATTGCGGAAATCCACGGCGTGGATGGCGCCCGTTCCCGATTCCTCGGCATAGACCACCCTCTCGTCGCCGCTCACTGAGATACCGTGGAGGTCCTTATCGAGGTGGACCTTGTAAATGAGGGCTCCGTCAGAGGGGTCAATGCGGTAGATATTGCTGCCGTCGCCTATGATGATGTGGCCGTCCTTTGTCTCGAGGGCAGGCGTGTCAAGGGGGAGGGACTTGATGTCCATGGTCCATTTCTGCCGCCCCGTCTTCCCGTCGAGGGCCTCAAACTGGCCATGAGTGGTGAGAATAACTGTCCCGTCAGAGAGGACGGTGTTTATCTTCCGCATCCACTTCCCCGGCGAATCCCAGACAGCCTTACCCGTTGATGCGTCAAGGGCTGAAACCCTGTCATGCTCATAGACCAGGACCTTGCCGTTGAAATAGCCGCCCACGGTGGCGTAATCATACTCGTTCTCCCATAGTTTCCCGCCGCTCTTCGGATCCCTTGCGCTTACGAGAGTATGGACCGTTGTGGAGTTCTTATACTGGGGATGGGGCACATCCTTGGAGGCGGTCACGTAAAGTGTTGGATCACCGTCAAAGCCGGTGACGGAGCTGCCCTTGTCCTGCCAGCGTCTGCTCCCGTCGGCGTTGACAGCAAAGAGTTCATTGTCGCTTTTTATATATACGGCGCCATCGTGACCGACGAACTCGATCTCCTGCCTGTCACGGCCAATGGGCGCGGTGAACTTTTCCTTGCCGGAAGGAGTGAGAGCGGCAATATCCTTGTCTTTCTGCACATATATCGTGCCGTCAGGGGCCTGCATGGGTTTTGTAGAGTAGGCGCCGCTCTTGTACGACCAGATCTCTTTTCCCGTGTCTGCATTGAGTGAATAGAGGACACCGTCGGTGGTGCCGATGAGGAGCGAGCCGTCCTTTGCCACGAGGGCAGGAGAAGTACTGAGGTTCCGCATTTTCTTCTTCTCCATTATGGGCCTGGTCCAGGAAACGCTTCCATCCCTGGTGCTTATCTTGGTGAGGTCACAATAAGTCCCTGCGAGGAGATCGCCGTCAGGAAGCTTTATGAGGCCCTTGCCCGTGCCTCCGTCACTCTTCCAGGTAGTGCTCCAGAGAATGTTCCTGGCGCTGAAAAGCTGGTTCGCTACGGACTGTGAAGTGACAGAAGAAAAGGCGGGAGCGCCCCCAAGGGTGACGGTGTCATTCACCGCGGTCCCCGGCAGGTCGTTCTTGAGCTTCTTCCCGGGAAGGTGAGCTCCCTGAAGGGAGCCAAGGCCATCTATCTCCATATGGTCATCTCCTGTGTCAGATATTATCTATATTACTCTACCACGAATCAGCAGCAATGTGAAGTCACCTTTTGTAAACTATATGTTAAAGTCGAACCAGGCTGAGTCAATGGATGCTCCTCCATTGACTCCAGGGCCATTTTCGTTTCAACCCTTTAAAAATGCATCACACCGTGAATTTATACCCCTTGCGGACCAGCCCTTCCCATGGAAAATCCAAGATGATACCTTCGTAGTGGAGAGGCAGCCTCTCGCAGGAAGTCATCAAAATCCATGCTGCTGCTCCATGCCCCCGTGTTCAGGGCAGAGAGCAGATGATACAGAACGATATCCTGTAAGTAAGGAGCGGAGCATATGGCGGGAAATACTGTGTATGGCGATTACAATCAGATTCTCTCTCTTCAGGAGACCATCAGGAACCTGAAGACAGAGATTGAAAAACTGCGGGTGCAGGTATTCACTGATGAACTTACGGGGACTTTCAATTACCGCTACCTGATGAGCAGACTGGAGGAGGAGCGGAGCCGCTCCGTGCGATACTCAAGGGATCTCTCCCTTATCATGCTGGATCTGGATGGCCTTAAACAGATCAACGATACTTATGGCCATCACATGGGAAACCTGGTACTTATTGAGACAACAAAGTGCATAAAGGAAGCATTGAGAGGTTATGACATCGTCGCAAGGTTCGGTGGAGACGAGTTTGCGGTCATGCTTCCCGATACCTCTCTGGAAAATGCCAGCAAGGTCGCTGAGAGGATTCTCGAGAACATACAGGGCCTGTCCCATATGGATTCTGTAAAAAGAACCTCATTCAAGGCCTCCATCAGCTGTGGTGTCGCTTTCTATGATGACTGCACGAAATCATCAACTGACCTTATTGTCCACGCGGACCTGCTTCTTTATGAAGCGAAAAGAGCGGGAAAAAATTGCATTGAGTATGGAAATGTCTCAGACAAGGATTTTCTGCTCAGGAAGCCGCACTTCTTCGTAAGGCAAAGGGCGGGTAAACTTTCAGCCGGTTATCAGCGGTGCTCCTGAGTATGACGGCGGAGCGCCTCTCTCAGTGAGTAGATGACGGGGTCCCAGAGAGGCGAGCACTCGGGCGTATAGCTCATATCAAGCTCCACAGCCCTCTGAAGCGTCATGCCTTCAGAGACAATCGGCACAAAGGCGTCGATCCTCGCAGCCACCGACTCCCGGCCCGCCATCTGGGCGCCCAGGACCCTCCCCGTAGCCTGCTCAACGGTGATCATCGTGGTGATGAGCGATCCGCCAGGGGCATAACGGGCCCTTGAGGGCGAAGTGGTGAGCACGTCAAAGGCCTTGAAGCCATACATTGCTGCTTCGGCGGAAGAAAGGCCCGTCCTTGCCATCTCCAGGTCAAATACCTTGAGGGCCTGAGTCCCGGCAATGCCCCCGAAAAGGGAGTACCTTCCCGCAGCATTCGCGCCGGCTACCCTGCCCTGGCGGTTGGCCGTCGTGCCGAGGGGGTGATAGACCTGGCGCGCCGCCACTACATGATAGGCCGTTGCGCAGTCACCGCATGCAAATATCCCCTCGATGCCGGTTTTCATGAGGTCATTCACCTCTATGGCGCCTTTCTGCTTGCTTCCATAAGCGCTGAAGAGCTCCGAGGAGGGTGCCACGCCTGCTGCCATAATGACCAGGCCAGCTTTCACAGCGCCTCCTGAGAAGAATACGGAGCTGACAAGCCCGCTCCGTTCCTTTGCAAGGCCTGTGACAGAGACACCAGTGCGGATCTTGACGCCCTTTTCCTTCAGCTTCTCTTCACAGGCGCAGCTGAGACTCCGATCAAAACCGGGAAGAAGGGAATCCGTGCGCTCCAGCAATACAACCTCCAGGCCTCTCGAGGAGAGAGCCCCGCCCATGATCACACCGATCCATCCCCCGCCGACTATCACTGCAGTCCCTGCAGGGTTGTTGTCCACATACTGCCTTATCTTTACGGCATCCTCCAGGTTCCTTGCGGTGAATACATTCAGACCATCGGCGCCTTCGAGGGAGGGGACTATGGGGCGGGCCCCTGTGGCAAGCACAAGGCTGTCATAACCGAGAGATTCCTCGTTGCCCTGTGCCACGCTCCTCACTATGACCCTCCGGGCACTATGCTCAATCATTGTCGCCCTTGTATGCGTCATGACCCTGATGCGGCGCTCCCGCTCAAAATATTCGGGGGAATAGACGGTAAGCTCCCTGATATCCTCGAGGAGGCCGGAAATATAATAGGGGATCCCGCAATGTGCCGATGACACGTACGGTCCCCTCTCAACGACTGTTATCCCGCATTCACTGTCGGCCCGGCGGGCAGAGGCCGCCGCCGACATGCCGGCGGCGCCTCCCCCGATTACCACTATCCTTGTGCCTCTTTCAGCAGCCATTCCTTACCATTCAAGATCCTGTGCCCTTCCCAGCATTTCCTCAAGCCTCAGGTTCACGATCTTGTCCTTGTTCTTTTTTCTTTCCTCGCTCTTTTTCTTTAATTCGGCAAGGCTCTTCTCGATATCCTTTACACGCTCGTCCTTGGCCTTCTGACGAAGCTCAAAGAGCGTGCCCAGCGTTTTCCTGAGCTCCTCCCTGAGAGCCTTCTGCTTTGCGCCGTCCTTCTCTTCCTTGAATTTCTTTATGATCTCGTGGCACTGAGACTCCTGGCGGCGCTCCTCGATAAGGGTCTTGTAGAGCTCCGGCTTATCCTTCTTGAGCTTCTCCATGAAGAGCATGTCCCTGAATATGTCAGCCATTATTCGCTTGTAAATCATCTCGTCCTTTGCCTTCATCTGCTGGAGGTCCTTATACTTCACCTCGTCATTTTCCTTGACGAACTTCTCCGCCCGCTCAAGATCCTCATTGGAAAGCGTGGGCGGTGCCATCGGAGGCCTTTCTCCAGGTCCCTGCATTCCGCCGGGACCACCGTGGCCGCCGGGACCACCGGGACCGCCGGGACCTTGCATTCCACAAGGCTCCTCACCGCCGGGGCCTCCGGGACCGCCCCCTTCGTGCCGTGAGGTTTCCCCGCCGGGAAAGGCTGCCTGCTTCTCTCTGGCCTCCAGCTCATAAAAGGATGAAGAGCCTGAGAGCGCCTTCTCCTGGGAAAGCCTGCCATGCACCACCAGGAAAAGGGGGCAGCAGAGCATCAAGGTAATAAGTACCGTCCAGATTACAATGGAGTATTTCTTCATCATCACACCTCCTAGAATTCATTTATCCTTATTCGTATATCGGCAATCTGGCTCTCGTAGGAGCCAAGCATTCTCAATTCATGGCCCGTATCGGAATCACACCTCCTTTGCACCGTCTCATGAAGCTCGTAGAGGTCCTGGCGCCCGGCCCTCAGGGCTTCTGTTTCTGACTGTATCGCTTCGATGGAATTCTCATCACCGGTTGTCCATGAGCAATCCGCGAGGCTCCCCCCCGTGCCTCCATTATGAAGAGACACCGTGAGCACAAAGGCGATAGCAATCGCCGCCACGAAGAGAGCACATGCCGGCACAAGATACCTCGCCTTGGGAAGAGTGAGAATATCCCACAGGGAGAGCTTTTCAGGAGCTGCCGAATCTGCCCTGCGTTTCAGCGCCGCAAGATCCAGCTCAGGAGGCTGAGGGAGCGTCAGATTTTTCAGCCCTTTCCTTATGGCTCCCATATCATCCATATACTGCCTGCAGCGGGGGCAGCCGGCCATATGGCGCTCCAGGATTGCCTGATCACGGGCATCAAGCTCATTATAAGAATGAAGCACGCACATTTTCTCAAAATCCTCGCAGTTCATGCTCTTCCCCCCTGTGATGATGGTATTTTCCTGAATGCCTCCCTGATGCGCCTGATGGCATAGTGCATTCTACCCAGGGCCGTATTAAGGGGACATCCGGTAAGATGGGCAATTTCCTTGAAAGGGATGTCCAGGTATTCCCTCAAGAGGAGCACCTGCCTCTGCTCCGGCGGCAGAGACCTGATTGCGTCGTGAAGGGCCCTTGTTTCCTCCTGAAGGATGGCTTCTTCCTCAGGGGATCTGGCCTCGCTTCCGGCAAGGGCTGGCTCATTGGTCACGCTTTCAAAAGGCACTGTCTTCTTCACCTTCCTGAGCACATCAATAGCGCTGTTTTTCGCCACCTTGAAGAGAAAGTGGGAGAATTTCTCTCCCGGCCGGTAGCGCCCGCGGAACTGAAAAACCTTGAGAAAAGTCTCCTGGAACACGTCTTCTGCCATAACCCTGTCGTCAAGCATGAGGAAGAGATACCTGAAGAGAGGCTGCCGGTAACGTTCGTAGAGTGTCTCAAAGGCACAGGCGTCTCCTTTCCTGAAGCTCTCCATCAAGGCATCGTCATCGTTGCTTTTCATCATGTTCCTCACTGTGGATAACGGGACCATGGGCGCAATATTGTACAGAACCTTACTTTCTCCTTTCCTTTCTTATTCCTCTTCTTGTGGTGACGGGGGCGGGAGAATATCCCCCGGCCTCCCGGTTTATGAACTAAAATTAATATACCGGCCATAAAATGTTAACAATTGTTGCATCCTGTTAATGATTTTTGGCCTGCCGAGGTCGTATAATATGAGTGTAAGGTTAGTAGCAATTAACTTTGGGCTTCTCCTCCCCCAAAGTCCCAGTGGTCGGGTGCTCAACACCCGACAATTTCTTTTTATAGGCGTCATTGAAGGATTAGGAACCTTCCCTGTCAAATTCAATCTCCCAGAAGCATACTTACGCGCATTATAGAATATATGTTCCCTGTAGGCAGGAACTTGGAATTAATCAGCAGTTCTCAGTTCATAATGATGTCGTCTGGTATGCTCTGGAGTATAAAACTGTGATGGCTCCATGAAAAAGAGAGAAGACGGAAACCGTCGAGCGCGCTCGATTGCCCGCATAAAGTTTGTTGTTGACAGGCTTCCAGAGGGCTATATATATCCCTGCACCATACAGGATATCAAAGAGGTCCTCATGGAAATCCCGGTGGAGAATACCAACGGCATCAAGCGCATAAGGCTCTCGCACCAGAAAGTGACTAACGCCGACGCATCATACTGCGACGGCACCATCACGATATACTCAATACCAAGGGATTTCAAGTTCATCTATCATGAGAAGCCTCCTGACTCAATGATCAGGGAATACAGCAGGTTCGGGGCCCGGTGGGAAGTCCTGGGCGAGCACTGGTACTGCTACTGGAGAATGGAGCATTTCAGGAAGTATATCCTTGAGCACGTGCTTCTTCATGAGCTGGGACATCACAGTGACGATTTTCATTCCCTCAGGAGAAGCTACGGAAAAGAAAAATTCGCTGAACGCTTCGCGCTCAGCCTTGAAAACAAACTCAAACAGGAAAGGGCCCTCTAAAGGATTATATTTATGACGGAACTTCACAGGAAAATTCTCGCATTCTTCCTCACTCTAAGCATTATTCTCCTCCTCACGGTTCCGGCATTCCCTGCCCAGGAAAAAGGAAAAAAGCCCCAGGACCCTGCCGCCTCTCTGCGAGAAGGCAATGACATCTATTATGCCGTGAAATCAGGTGATACCCTCATAGGGTACAGCGTTTACAAGGTAGAGAGAAAAATGCAGCTTGCCGGCGAGTCCTTCATAAAGTTCCAGTCCCTCTCGCGCCTGAAAGCAGGAATGGGCTATATTGAAGACTCCTTATTCCAGATGGACTTCTCCGTGGCGAGCCAGGAACTCTCGCCGGCCTATATGCTCCTGAAGCAGACCACGCCCCAGACAGATCTCCTCTCGGAAGTCATCTTCTCCAAGGGCCTCATTGCCCAGAAAAACGTCGTGGGCAAGGAAGCCTCAAGCTCCATCATCCCCGTTGACAGTGCCTGCTTTCTCTTCGTGAACAACCTCTGGGGCCGCCTGGACACTTTTGTGGAGCATTACCTGCTGCTGATCCTCATCGCCCGTCAGGGCACCACGAAGATCCGTGTCTATGACCCGGTGTTGCGCACCTCAGGCGATATCCAGGTCATCCCCTCGAGGGAGGAAAAAATCGATCACAATGGCACAGGCATTACCTGCAGAATTTACACCATCAACGATTTTTATGGGATCCCCCTTATGACAGTATGGTTTGATCAGTCCTCCGGGCGGATAATAAGGATGAAGGAAGTGGGAGGAACCCTTACCTTTGAACTGAGCAACAGGTCGGTGGTGCAGGAGTTCAAGAAAGTGAAAGGCGTCGATCTCTGGGCTACCCACATCGTGCCCTCGCCCCTTTACTTTCCTGATCCCAGAAGCGTGGAGAGCCTCACCCTGGAGGCCAAGTTCTTCGGACGGGGCATTACCTGCACCAGCCACAAGGTGATAGGCTTCGAGCAGATTTTCACCGGCGAGGCGACGGAGCTCTCCGCTGCAGGCAGATTTGAGGTGAAGACCTCAAAGCCTGTCGTGGACAAGCCCAATCCCTTCCCGCCCCGCGCCATCCCCCCTGACCTGGCGCCTTACCTCAAGGCCGAGCCCGGCATCGAGACCGATAACGAGTATATCAAGAACAAGGCCATGGAGGTCACGTGGAAGTCAAAGGACTCCTTCACCGCCGCCTCGCGGCTTTGCAAATGGATAAAGGACAACATCAAGGTCGGCACCTCCATGCCCAGCGCCCTCTTTTCGTTCCTGAACGGCATAGGCAACTCTGAAAGCCGCTCGATGCTGTTGGTGGCGATGTGCCGAACCCTCGGCATTCCCGCCAAAAAGGTGGGCGGGATGGCATTCAAGGATGGCGACTTTGTGCCCTCAAACTGGGTTGAAGTCTATCTTGAGAACAATGGCTGGCTCCCCTTTGACCCTGAGACGGGCGAGGGGACCATTGACGCCACAAGAATATGCCTCTGGGAATTCGGTGACATCACGACAGGCGAGATCACATCACTGGATTTCGCCCCCAGGCCCCCCAGGACCGTCTCTTACTACCAGAAGGACCTTTCATGGCCTGTAGGCGAGGAAAGAATATTCTCCATCAAGAAGGGTGAGAACATTATCGGTGAGGAGAAGGCCGCGATAGAGGACATCATCTTCCAGGAAGGAAGGGAGACCTATATCTTCACCAGCACCTCAACGCTCACTATCGGCGATAACACCTTCAAGGCCGAAGGGAAGCTTCATATGACGCCCAACGTGCTTCCCCTGGAATATCAGATGGAAAGCGGCATGGGAGGGAGCCTGGTCACCCAGCACTTCCGGTTCGGCAAGGACACGATCTCCCAGGTCTTCAAAGTGGCAGACACGGAGAAGACGAGGGATATTCCGTACTCGAAGGGAACTTACCTCATTGACCAGAGGTTCCTCTCGCAATGGGCTCTTGTGGTAGGCCAGATACCAAAGCTCCAGATCGGGAAGAAATATATCTTCACCGCCTTTGTTCCCGAGGACCTCGGAACAAGAGAGATTGAACTGGAAGTGAAAAACTACGAGAGGATAGAGGCAGGCGGCAAAGAGGTCAATGCCTTCCGCTGCGAGTCCAAGAAAGGCATGGTCTTTTACATAGACCCCAATGGAAATGTCGTAAAAATAGCTCTGCCTCCCCAGGAGCTTGAGTTTACTCTGGTTAAATCGGAATTCAAGCTTAAAAAATAAGCCGGAAAGGATGGCCTCCCCATGAAAAAAGGCTTTCTTGAGAAGCTCCAGCAGCACCACAGGGCGACTGAGACTGCGACAATTTTTGGAGAACCAAGGGTGTACAGCTCAGTCACCATTATCCCCGTAGGAAGGATGGTCACCTCAGTGATGACCGACGAGGACGGGGCCGAGAGGGAAGTCCGCGAGAAATCTCCTCTGGGTTACATCGAGTTCAGAGATGACAGGGTGAAATTCATCTCGCTCTACGAGACTCCTGATCTTATCGTAACCGGCGTCGCCTGCGGACTTGGCCTTTATGCACTTGTCCATGCCCTCGGCAGAAACCTCTCAAAAAGGTCGCCGCAAGAAGAGGAGAAGAAAAGCCAGAACGCCCTGTGCAGCGTCCTTAAATTCTTCGGCATATCGGCAGCCTTTGTTTCAACGGCCCTCTGCCTGATGAAGCTTGCGGACCGCTGCAGCTTGATGGTCTGCAGTACCCAGGGCCCCATACAGCAGAAGATTAATTCCCTTGCAAGGGAAGTCCGGGAAGCCCGGGAGGCACAGCAGGAAAAGGAACATAAAGATGACGGGCACTGGAACGCCCCCGGCGTGACCATTATTGACATACCGGCTGACAACCTGAAAAATGACTGAGGCGGTGACCGCTCAGCACAGTCGCGCTTGATACACAGGGGAGCCTTCGATGCAGAGAGAAGAGGATTTCGTGGCCTTGCTGAAGAGGGCTGAATCACTCGGCGCCCTCCAGCAGATCCAGCAGGTCGCTGTTGATCTCGGTGTGAAGATACTGGTAAAGAATCTCGTATGCGATATCATCAGGACTGTCATAGGCTTCGAGATACGCGACAATACCATGGGCTACACGGTGTCGAAGGCCACGCTCACAGACGAGGAGAACGGCATCAGCTACTGCCTGTTGAGCGTAAAGAGCATCACAGGCGGAGAGCCCTTCCCATGGTTTCTTGAGTTCGAGCCTGTCCTTCCCCAGTCAAAACTCCTCACCCTCACCGTTCTGCAGCTCCAGATCGTTGAGGAGGGAAAGCTTCCCCTGGTAAAAATCAACACCATCAATGATCCCTGGGAACCGCCCCTGGATATTGATGGCACACTGCTTGAAAAAATCGAAAGGTGGCGGGAAGAGCTCCAGGCACCTTCAATGGAGCTTCCGCCCACCTGGGAATGCTCGGGGCAGTGGCGATTTGTCTTTGCCCCCGATCTCTCTCTCAGGGAAAAGCTCACGAGCTCTCATCCCTGCCATATTTTAATACCCCTGCTGAACCAGGTCCTCAGGATCTCGAAAGCCCTCTCGGGAATCACCGGCACGATGCTCTACTGTGATTCCTACCACAGAACCCTCGAGACTGACGATGAGGAGTGGAAGCACCGCTTCATCGAGGTGCTCAGGCGCTCAAAGGATCCCATGGATTTCGCCCTGCGCCTCAAACAGTCCGGCCTCAATATCCTGAGGCCCATGTTCTTCAAAATAACCGTTCAGAACAAGCTGGACCAGTATCTCTTTCCCACTTCAGGGAGCGGGCCCTGGGGGATATATAACACGAGGTTCTATTATTTCTGCGATGCTTTTGACGACATCAGGCAGCTCCGCCTCAGGATCGAAGAAGTCTTCAACCTTGCCCTTGAGGAGCCCTGGGTCTTCGAGCTGGACCTCAAGGACTCCGAGCAGAACAAGGAGCTCCCCTTCCAGGTGAGTTCCCCTTTCATCAATGTGAGCGGGAAGCTGATCATTGACGATATCCGCTACGATACGGAATATATCCTGATCTCCCACCACATGGAGCTCTTCACCGGGAACGTGAATTACGTGAGGATGAGGGAGATGAAGATAATCGACAAGGAAGGATTTGAGTACCAGCCCCTGGACAAGAGCTCCCACTGGAGCGAAAAGCATGGAATGGTGATTAAAGGCGTTTCCTTCCCGCCTGTACATTACAGGGGAAGCCGCGCCACCCTGGAGATATCCTCGATAGACATTGCCCCCCTTGTTCCCTTCGAGTTCAGCCTCGTCTACGAAGAGTAACCCTACTTCTCCATGCTGTCGTCTATGGGGAACACTTCCTCCATCAGGAAGGGCTCGTCGCCGTCATCCTTGCCGAAGAGATCGGGAAAGCTCACTGACTCCTGGGTCGCCGGCGGAGGAGGCGAAGGAGGAGGAGGCGCTGCCTGGGGCTTCTGTGCCGGCGTGATGGAGGTAAGCTCCTCCAGAAGCGGATCCTTTTCCTCTTCGTCTTCTATGGAGGGAGACGGAGACTGATGCTGGGCCTGAGGCACAGATGGCGGGACCTGCGGAGGAGGCGGCGGAGGCGCTGCCTGGGGAGGGGCCTCATGGACAGCGCGGCGGGGTACAAAGCTCTCATGAGGAAGGGAGGGGATATCCTTTCCCACTCTCTTCAGCACAAGGTCCTGGATTCTCACCGGTGTAAGAGGTGAGAATGACTCCAGGATCGTTGAGACATAGACCTTTTCCCTCTCAAGCAGGAAATAGGCCACCATATCATCACAGTCACTGAAAGAATCGATGTAGCTGATGGCGGTGCCCTTGTTATTCTCATCGATGTGCTTTCTCATGATGAGAGAGATCTTCTCCGTGCTTATGACAAGGGCATGGCTTATCCCGTAGGCAGAAAGATAGCCGTTGATGTAATAGGCATCATCAAGCGTAAGCTTCCTGTTGCAGAGCATGAAAAGATATGACTGCTCATTTTTGGTGAAAAAGAGGTTGATGAGATCATTTTCCGAGTTCCATACCCGCACTGCCGCCGTCGGGATTCCGTACTTCTCCAGGGCGCTCAGCACCCTCACAGGGAACCAGTAATTCCTGTCCACGAGCTTTCTCCCGAAGTCTGAACAGGAGACTATTTCATCAATGGTCTCCTTGGAGAGGGGATTGCCGCAGATAAAGCATTTATTGGCACCCTGCGGAGTCTCCTCAAGAGCGCTCCTGGAGGAGACCTTGAGAATAGGCTGCCCTGTCTTGCTGCATTGCACGATGAAATCCTTCGTGAGAAGGCCCATTTTCTCAAACATGTCCACGGTGGGGGCAAGCCTGGGAAGCTCCTTGGGGTCCACAAGCTTGTAAAGGGACGTTGCATCGGCTCCCTTGATCTTCTCAAGGAATTTCCTGGCATTCTCATCCTCGAGTGCACGGGCTGCCTGCACTTCCTGAGGGGAGGGCTGCAGCACCATCGAAGTCTCCATGATCGTCTGGAGGGCCTCGCTTGAGAACTCAATATCATTCCAGTCATTAAAAAAACTTGCCCTGCCCGCCTCCAGGATTTCCTTCACCTGAGTGCAGAAAGTCATAAGGTTCTGGGGATCGCCCTTGGTCATAATGCCCACTTCCAGCGACTGCTCACTCCTGTCAAACTTGTAATAGAAGAGCGTATCAGGATCCATCATCAGCAGATCGCCCAAAAACCTTGTATCTCCGGCAGGCACGAACTCGTCAACAAGCCATTTTTCGACATCGCCTGAGGGCAGGTTGATCCTGTTCCAGTATTCTCTTTTCATGCCGGCGATGAGGGGGTTAAAACGGGTCAGCATGCTTTTCTGGAAGGCGTGAAGTATATCAGGGGTAATCTGGAGCAAGATTCTTTTCTGTTTTATCTTCATCATAGGATCCACTGCCTTTCCTTCCCGCTACTCGGGTGTCTGTCGGACCATCTGCCCGCCGGGGTATTCCCGCGGCAAAACCTGCAGTCTCTGCAGGTTTTTGACGGGCTTTCACTACTCCCCTTCGAGAGGGTTGAATATATCTTTATCACAGGGAGATACCACTAGAAAACTTTTCTCCGAATTTCATGAAAATCCTTCTCCACCTTAAAATCATGCCCTTCCCGCCGCCTGATTCCGCTGCCGGGGATTATCTTTCAGCGGGAAACTGCTGCCACGGGACTCCGGAAGAGAAGCCGGACGGCAGGGAAGGAGAAGGATTTTCCTTTTGCATAGAGAACAGCATCGAGAGGCATATAAGATTCACGGTCTCAGAGCGGTAATCCCTTGCTCCAGTATCCTCACATAAGGCACGCACCTCATCACCGGCAGAAAACCTCAATGGGGTAAGGGGCCGAAGCCTCAGGCAGAACCCTATGGCAATTCCCGGAGGTTGTCATGAAAGCAGTGGTAATGGCGGGAGGAGAAGGGACAAGGCTGCGCCCTCTCACCATCAACAGGCCCAAACCCCTGGTTCCCGTCTGTAATAAGCCCATAATGGAGCACATAATCGATCTGCTCAAGCTCCATGGGATCACTGAGATCATAGTGACGCTCCACTATCTTGCAGAGGAGATCGTGAGCTACTTCGGTGACGGCCGTGAATTCGGCGTGAGCATGGTCTATTCAGTCGAAGATGAGCCTCTGGGAACGGCGGGAAGCGTAAGAAAGGTCCGTCAATACCTTGACGAGACCTTCCTTATCCTGAGCGGTGATGCCCTTACGGACTTTGATCTCAGCGAGATCATACAGTTCCACAGGGAGAAAGAATCACAGGCCACCATCACCCTCACGAGGGTCGCCAATCCCCTTGAGTTCGGCGTCGTGATAACTGACGAGGAGCATCGTATCAAGCGGTTCCTGGAAAAGCCCAGCTGGGGCGAGGTATTCAGCGACACCATCAACACGGGAATCTATTGCCTGGAGCCCGCGATGCTGGACTCGATGGAGCCGGGCAAGGTCTATGACTTCAGCAAGGATATCTTCCCTGTTCTCCTTGACGAGGGGAAGCCCCTGTATGGCTTTATTTCAAAGGGGTACTGGTGCGACATCGGGAACCTCCAGCAATACCGCCAGGCCATCTATGACACTTTCTCAAAAAACGTCAAGGCCATCATTCCAGGCAAACAGGTCAGAAAAAACCTCTGGGTAGGCGACAACTCTGAACTCCACTCCAGTGTCCACGGCGATGGACCGGTGGTAATAGGGAAAAACTGCAAGATCAAGGAAAACGTGCTCATAGATGAGTTCACCGCCATAGGCGACAACTGCATCATAGAGGAGGGCGCCTCCCTGCAGAGGTCCATCGTATGGTCCAATGCATATATCGGGAAAAACTCGCGGGTGAACGGTACTATCCTCTGCCGCGGGGTGACTCTCAAGGAAAAGGCGCTGACCCTTGAGGGGGCTATCGTAGGCGACAAGTGCTTTATCGGCAAGGGGACCCAGATAAGCTCAAATGTCAAGATATGGCCGGAAAAGAAAATCGAGGCAGGCTCCACGGTGAGCATGAGCCTCATATGGGGGGGGCGCTGGCAGGGATCCCTCTTCGGTGAAGACGGGATCACGGGCATTGCGAATATCGAGATTACCCCTGAATTTGCCATGAAACTGGGCGCTGCTTTCGGGGCTTACCTGGAAAAGGGAGCGATAGTATCCACGAGCAGGGATGCCCATCCCGCCGCGAGGCTGATCAACCGCTCGGTCATCTGCGGCCTCACCTCCGTGGGTATCAATATCTGGGACCACAGGGTTATGCCCACGCCCCTCTCAAGGCACTCCACCAGAAACAGCGTGGCCAGGGGAGGGGTCCACACCAGGATAAACCCCTCAGATCCCCGGTCGGTCCTCATCGAGTTCTATGACAAGAGAGGCATCAATATTGACAAGGACGCGGAGCGAAAAATTGAAAACATCTTTTTCAGGGAAGACTTCCGGCGCACCTCCCTCGAGGAGGTGGGAGATATAAGCTTTCCCGCAAGAGCCCTTGATAATTACACTGAAGGCTTTTTCCACAACCTGGTCGGCTCCGTGATAAGAAATGCCGGTTTCAAGGTAGTGATAGACTACGGCTATAACACGTCCTCCATTATCTTTCCCGTGATACTCGGCAAGCTTGGGTGCGACACTGTCGCCATCAATGCCTACCTTGATCCCTCAAAAGAGCTCCAGACCCAGGCAAACAGGAGAAAATCCCTCACCCAGCTCGCCAAAGTGGTGACAACCCTGGGATCAGACCTGGGCATCTTTGTTGACTTTGATGCCGAGTGCCTTTTCCTCATTGATGAAAAGGGCTCCATAATTCCCAACAATGTGCTTCTCTCCCTCATGGCGGCGCTCGTCTTCAAATCGGTGAAGGACGCCGTAATTGCCGTGCCTGTGAGCGCTCCTTCCATACTTGATCTGATTGCTCACCGCTCTCATGGCAGCGTTATCCGCACGAAGCTTGACGGCCGCTCGCTCATGCACGCGGCCGCTCTGGGGGAAAAGAAGATTATCTTTGCAGGCAACGAGAAGGGCGCCTTCATATATCCCCGGTTCCACTCCGCCTTTGACGCGATGTTCGCCTTTGCGAAGCTCCTTGAGTTTCTCGCGACCCATCATGCCACTGTCTCAAAGGCCGTTGAAGAGCTTCCCCCCTTCTTCCAGGAGGAGAAAAGCGTGGAATGCAGCTTCCAGGAGAAGGGGCGTATCATGAGAAAGCTCCTGGAGCAAAACCGTGAGCAGCCCATTGAGACCATTGACGGCCTTAAGATCCATTTCAGCAGATCATGGGTGCTCCTTGTGCCCGATCCCATAGAAGCGTCAATTCACATAATCACCGAGGCGCCTTCACGAAAGGAGGCCCGGGAGCTACTCGCGAAGTTCGAAGGAGAGGTCCGCTGCCTGCTCAGTGAGCGGGAAGCCTCTCCAGAGCCTGAGCCGCCAAGGGATAAGACACCGCTCAGGAAACGAAAATGCAATGAACCTGTCCACCTGGTCTCCCCTGAGAAGTCTTTTCACTTCTGGATCCCGGGGCGCTACCTCGGGAAAAAGGCCAGGAGCCTCAGGGAACTTCGCGACGCCATTGACTCCCTGGAGCTTGAGTCGCTTGAATATCACGTAAGGAGAGAGGATTTTGTCCGCTGGATAGAATTTGAGCTGAAGAATGAAATGCTTGCAGGTAAAATCCGCTCCGTAAGGGAAATGAAAGGAGAGGAATTACGGCGCAAGATCGTTGAATTATTGCAATAACGAGAAAGGATGTGATTTTATTATGACTTGGGAAGAAATCAAGAAAAAGGTAGCAGAACAGGTATCAACAGCTGACATCTCGGCAAAAATCTACAAGAAGGTTGCCACCACCAAGATAAACTCACTGGCGATTATCCGCCCCTCTTACTATATCAGCCATGTCTCATCACTTGTCACCGATTACATCAACTTCGTGGACAGGTTCCTCCAGATCCCGGAAAGTGAATGGGAAAGCCACCTGAAGTACATCCTCTACCTCAAGGACACCTGCAGGACCATTTCATTGACGATAAGGGAGGTTTCCGAGCCACTGGAGATCCTGATAGAAAATCTTGAAGAGGCTTTTGAAAGCGAGGAGTATAACGAGGAGGAGGAGGAGGAGGAAGAGGAGCCCTCTGCAGAGGAGAGCGCCCCCTCGACTTCAAAACCCGCTGAAGAGAGCACCTCCCACGATGAAACACAGGACCTGATGAGGGAAGCCTTTACGGCAGACAGGGAAGCCCTCGAGGAGAACCTCCGCGTAAGGCTCCGCGACGACGTGAGGATCTCGGAGCAGGTGTCGAAGAAGCTTGCAAAGAAAATCAGCGAGGTCTATCTTGAATGCATCCAGTTCCTGCGGTCCCGCATGCGACTGGAAAAGGCCCCTGACGGCGACGTATCCTCCATAATATCCATCCTCATCGATATCCAGTACGGCCTCGATGACCAGATGAGAAAGCTCATCTTTGAGGATTTCTTCATTGAGGATATGCCGTCGTACACGCCGGGCCTGAATGTCTGGATTGCTCATTTCCTGGATGAGATCACCGAGATGATTAACTCCGAGGAGAGCCCCCTCGCCAAGAAATAGCAGGACTGCCTGAATGCCCATAATGCTGGCGCCATCTCCCGTGATGGCGCTAGTTTTGTTTTGGAGCGCGGGATTTGAGGCTGCCTGTCTTCTCGAGATGCTCTGCTATGGACTGCGCGATTATCTCGTTTCCTTTTGAAGTGTAATGGCCCCCCTGGCAGAAAAGGTCCGCAGTCTTCTCCTTGACAAGGAGAGCCTCAGGCTTCAGAACGGTGTTTTTCTCCTCGAGGGCCTTGATAAAGTCCCTGCAGAGAAGCTTACTGCCCTTCCTTGAGAAGTCAATATCCTGCCTTGTGGGGAGATGGACAATCAGGAAAGCGGCTCCCTGTGATTCCACCTCACTCCTGAAAAGATCGATGATCTTCAGCGAGACCGCCACAGGTTCATTCCTGAGCCTGTAAAAGCTCTCCTCTGAAGAAGTGAGGCTTATCAGTAATGAGATGAACCTGCTTTTTGTAAGAAGCGTCTCCTTATAATCCTCTTTGTTCCACCAGAACTCATGGGGAGCCAGGTCCCACGATGCCATATTCTGGAGGAGGGGCATCACCTTATCCTGGGGGAGAGGGGGAGAATTCAGCAGTTCGAGCCCTTCCCCCATGGCGAGGTACCTCGGCTTGGTAAAGGGCAGAAAGGCGAATGGGTTGTAAAGGGGGCACAACATGTTGACATCTCTCTTGATATTCTCACATTGAAGGCCAAGGATGACCACGGGGGGCACGAACTGCCTCCCCTTGTGAAGATAGCGCAGGTATGCCTGGTCTATGCCGTATCCCGGCACCCCGAAGTTCATCACTTCCGCCGTGCCCCCCTGTGTGTTCATTTTTTTCTCAAGATGGGAGCCCAGTGAGCCGCTGAAGCTCACCTCGTTCCCGTGAATGAAGGAGTCGCCGAAGAGGGCAATCCTTACTATCCCTTTGCCGGGAGCCCTGGAAAACCTCGTCTTTTCAGAACCCACGCGGATCCCCTCATCACTGCTGCAATAGAGCGAAGTATCCGCTCCATACGAGGGCCTTATCGCCCATCCTGTTGCGGCGTCGTATATGATATAGGTTTTCCGGCCTGACCGGAATGCCTCAAGGGCCTCACCAGTGCTGACAAGAGGGAGCCGGTAGGGCCTGAGCCTTCTGTTCCTGAAAAAGAAGTTGCCGTTCATATCGTGCTTCCCTGTGAACCGCACCGCGAACTCCATCACAATACACCATGCGAGGAGGATGCAGAGCAAGAGAAAAAGGCGCCGGAACCTGGCGGGGCACTTCATCTTATTATATTGAGCATGGTGAGCGCCGCGATGACAATTCCCATGAGGCTCTCCCCCGCTATAAGGCCGGAGCTTATGGGTATGGTGTACATCCTGGCAGCGCTGCGATAATACCGGTGATAAAGATAGGCGATGACGGCGCCGATGAACATCGAGAAACTGTTGAAGAAGGGAATTACGAAAGCCATTCCGAGGCCCGCTGCCGAGGGGAGGTATTTTCTTGATTTCGGCACATACCATTCCAGGAGGGCCAGTGCCACGCCGAGCACCGCCGCTATCTTGACGGCGAAAAGGGCCGAGGGTGGCAGTGATTCAATACCCTTGGAGAGAAGCTCCGCCACGCCTTTCCATACCTGCGCCGCCGGGGCGGGTATCTTGTCTGTGCCGAGAACACTCGCGTTGGGAACAAGCAGGTTGTATACCGGCACCGAAAAAAGGGCCCCTGCGATAATGCCAAAAAACTGGGCGATGAACTGCATACGCGCGTTTGCTCCAAGGATATAGCCGCTCTTGAGATCAGAGAGAAGATCGGCTGAGTGTGAGGCCGCTCCCGAGGTGATTGATGCCGTCATGAGGTTTGCCGTCACGTTCCCGGGTGCAATCACCCCGTAAGTGAGCTGCGTGATTTTTCCCATGGCCCCGATGGGATTGATATCGGTCTCGCCGCTCGCCCTGCAGGCCACAATGGAGAGCACAAAGGAGAGAAGCACGGCAAGCACACCCATCCACCAGTGTATCTGAAACATTGTGGTCTGGAGATACACGCAGTAAGCACCCACTACAATGACCCCTATGATGAACCACGACATGGGGGATTCAACGCGCTCTATGGGATCCTCATCGCCCTTCCTGGCTCCTCCGAACATGGCGCCCAACCCCTTGAAAGCCCGGGCCAGAACCTTCCAGTTGAGGGCAAAAGTGACAAGGGAGGAGGTAAGCATCAGGGCCACGCCGGGCCAGAGGCTCCACTTCACGATCTCCCTGTAGCCTGCCGCCTCCTTTATCACGCCGGACTTTATCAGGAAGGGGGCCAGCAGGATATAATTGATCACGGCACCTGCCAGCATGCTGATGGTGACCTTCAGGCCGATGATGGCACCGGCGCCTATCATGATGAGGCTCCCCTCGAATCCTATGGTGAGCTTGCTGCAGGGGACGCCGAATATGGAAAAGGGAAGGGGGAACATTCCCGGGATATTGAGGCCCTTCATCCAGGCAACTTTGCCGTCACGGAACCATGCCACCAGAACTCCCACTATTGCCGAGAGACCAAGCGTCCTGGCCTTGAGGGCAGCCTCTCCGCCGTGGGCATGCATGCTCTGAAGCGTCTCCGCCGCAGCAATGCCGCTGGGAAACTTGAGCTGCTCCACGTTAATCATCTGCCGCTTCATGGGAATGGCCATGATACACCCGAGAAAACTCACTGCGGCAAGCCAAAGGATAAGCTCGAGGGGAGACATGGTCTGGCCTGTGAGCATCATAAGAGCGGGAATGGCCGAAACAAGCCCCGCCGATGTCATATATCCTGCCGCTGATGCTGCTGACTGCATCATGTTGTTCTCAAGGACGGTGAATTCTTGTTTTATCCAGAACGGAAGAAGCCTCTGGAGAGCCTTGAAGATGCTGAAGGCAAGTATGCAGGACGTGATGGCCACTCCTATGCCCCACCCTGTTTTGAGGCCCACATAGAGGTTTGAGAGGGACATGATCCCTCCCAGCAGCATGCCCATGAGGACCGATCTGAAAGTGAGCTGCCGCTCCTTGTCGCCCTTGTAAATATGCTTCACCCAGTAATTCTCTATCTCGTCGGGAGACATGCCGGTAAAATCCATTGAGGGGACTTTTTCAATGACGAAATTCTTTTCCCCGCCGCCCGCATCTGTGGCATCGCCGGTCTTTTCATCCAAATCCCCGGGGGTCTGGTGATGCTCTGAACTGCTCATTGGTCCTCGTTCCTGCTTCCCTTGTCATCTTTGCTGCTCAACTCTGCCAGGATAAGGGAGGTGAAGCTCTTCCCCTGGCTCACCGCCTTCATGACATCCTGCGGCGGCTTTTTAAATGCATCTGTCATAAGCTTGAGCTGCACGAGATTCCTGAACTCTTTGTCATAAAGGATTATCGGATATGCAGAATCCTTCTGGTGCTTGTTGTACTCCTGGTATGCATGCTTGAACACCTCTGGGACCGGCGTTTTGGGGGGAAGGGCAGTGAACAGTATGACGGGATCGAGCTTCAGGAGCCCCGTTATCTCCATCCAGCTCTTCTTGGAGATCCTCGGCTCCAGAAACTCCATGGGGCTCCTCTCGGCGGCTTTTGCGAGATATATCGCCACCGACACGTCATCAGGGAAATTCATCCGCTGCCCCAGGGAGATTACCACGATCGGATCGATATGGTAATACTTTGCCAGGAAACGGGTCATTGCGGATTCATTGGTCCAGAGATAGTCATCTGCCGCGGCAGCAGGCGTTACCGAAGCTGCCGCAAAAATCATCAGAAAGCCCAGAATGACGATCATCAGTCCAGCTTTTTTCATAGTGCTCACCTCTTACTTTATTTCATGACGTCTTTGGGAGTGCGGCCCCGGGGAAATCTTTCTTTAAAGCCACATTTCACTCAACAACGGTAATCTTGCCGCGCCGGGAGCTGACTACAAGATATCCGTTGCCGATGGAAATCCTGTCACCGATAATGCCCTTTATCTCAAAAATCTGCTCGCCGGAATATGACCACCCTTCAAGTCCTTCGCTCGTGAGAATATAGAGGACTCTCTCGCTGTCCATTACCATTTCGTGGGGCCATCCATTGAGCATGGCAATATGATGCTCGTGGAAATTATTCTGTGAGGAGAGGGAAAACACTTCCTCTTTTCTCGTGAGGACAGCCTGGTTATCATTGCTTATTGCCTGCACGAAAGCTATTTTCTCCTCGTCCTGATCTCTCCAGCGCAGGTTCCCGTCAAAGTCATAACAGGCAGCGCCGGCATCGGAAAGCCACAGTTCCGAGTCCGATGTGGTAAGTCTCAGGGAGATGCCGCTCGATGTAGGAAGGGAATCAAGATCGTGGTTCTTCTGCCACAGAAACTCTCCTTTTTCGCTCAGGGCCGCCAGGTAACCTGCATACTCCTTGCTCTCATCTTCGGTGGACCAGGAAAAGGCCCCGGAAATGAAGACCTGGCCGCCTTTGCTGAGGGCCATCCTCCAGCCTCCGAAGAGCCCGAAGCGGGCCGCCAGGTTCTCACTCCAGAGAATCTCAAAATCCTCGTTCATGCAGAACACGGCGTCTCCGGTGAGGGCATAGAGGTTATTGGAGGGACCTGCCACTATGTGAATGAAGGGAGTGAGGGAACCCTTCTTGAACTCATCGGGAAGGGGAAGGATGGTCAGTTTCTTTGAACTGTCAATATGGGCAAGGCCGTCTGTGCACCCTATGACCAGCTTTCCCTTGCCCCAGAAAGCCAGGGTGCGGGGAGAACAGAGATCCTTCTCCCACTTCCTCTTGAGATGCCTGTCCAGCATAATGATGGATTCCCTGAGGGCTATCACGATTTCATCATTCTCGCCGATAAGAGGAGTGTAAAAAACTCCGTTTTCAAAAGTGCACTGCGCGGTGACAAGTCCTCTCCTCGGCCCCGCGGCAGAAGCCTGGTTTCGTGCCTGGGAATTCCCATACTGGCATGGCCAGGGACTCATTTTCTTCATAAAAACACCCCTCAAGCGATTTTATGCATAAACTGCTCATACTGACGCACATTATGCTCTCAAGTATAATGATGGCGCCAGTTATGCTCTGGAGCACAAAAAGGCTTATCATAAATATTCGAGAAGTTCCCGGCAGTTTTCCTTTTCTGCCCGGTATGAGCGGGAGGTTTTTTTTCCTTCTCAATGAAATATATAACTTCGAGTTCAATATATAATCCCGGGATGCGGAATCGGGGAAGATCCTGCTGTGGCGGTGAGGCAATGGCTTTAAAGAAACCAGTGCAGAGAAGAAAGACTTTCAGATCGGGGCTGACCATTCAGTTGGCCATAATGAGCGCGTTCACCATCTCCATATCTGCCTATCTCATCCTGTACGGGATCTCCAGGATAAGATTCTTTACGGAGATTGGCTTCGGTGCCACCACCGACTGCTACCTTTTCGGATATTTTCCTGTAGCCTTCGGCGTCATCCTGCTCCTATTTCTGGCAATGATCATCAGCAGGGGATTGAACCAGTTCATAGTGATAACGCCCCTCAACATAGCCTATCAAAAAGGCAGGCTCAACTTCACCGAGAACTGGGAAAACCTTATGTTCGCGCCGCCCAAGAAGGGCTTCCGTTTCACCAAGTCTGCAGTGCTGGGCAGCAAAGACATTATGGTGAGAATTGACAGCCTCTTCTTCCCCAAATTCAATACTGTCATTGAAGTGATAAGGCTCGCCAAGGAGAGCAGGAAGACCATGCTGATGGAAGCCCTTGAGGTCTAGCGGATCCTGGCAAGCCTCTCCAGCTCACCGGCACTGAGAAGCTTCTCCCCCCCGAGAAGACGGGCCACAAGAATCACGTTGGCAAAAAGCTCCAGCGTTTCCATTCTGTGCGAGGCCTGGTGCACGTCATCACCGAAGGTGAGAGCGCCATGATTGGCCAGAAGGAAGGCATTATGATTGGCCACATAGGGAGCAAGGGATTCAGGAAGCTCCCATGTGGAGGGAGTTCCATATTCCACCAGCGGTATGCTCCCCAGTATAAGGATTGCCTCAGGGAGCACGGGCCTGTCAAGGGCCACTCTTGCGGCGGCGAAGCCTGTGGCAAAGGGAGGATGGGCATGGACTATGGCATGCACATCTGGTCTTCTCTCATAGCTGAAAAGGTGCATCCTTGTCTCAGATGATGGCTTTCCTGTGCCCTCACACACCGCACCGCCGGGGCTCAGCCTCACGATGTCGCTGCTTGCCAGGGAGCTCTTGTTGACGCCTGAGGGCGTCACGAGTATATCACCGCCGGGGAGCCGGACGCTCACATTTCCTGAAGTCCCGGCAAAATATCCCATGTGATGGAGACGGCGGCAGATTTTCACAATGGCAGCCTTCTCCTCCTCTTCGCAGAGGGCTGCTGCCACTGCTGAGGCGACAGAATGAATTATCTCATGCCGGGAGGCCTCATCAGGGATCTGGACGCCCGGCTTTTGCAGAAGCTCTGAGAGGCGCGCTGCAATAAGCTCCGCCAGGTATGAAGAGGAAAAAGATTCGGGGGGGTTCATCTCAGACCATGCCCATTCCGGTCAGCTTTTTGAAAGCTTCAACGTCAAGGGCCCTCGAGAGGGCCATTTCATAGGTCACGAGGCCTTTGAGATAGAGGTCCCTGAGAGAGACCTCAAAGGTCTGCATGCCGTATTCCGACCCTGTCTCAATGCAGTTTCTGAGGGTGTGAAGCCTGCCCTCCCTGATGATATTTCTTACTGCAGGCGTGGCCACCATCACCTCAACGCAGAGCACCATTCCGTGGCCTTTCGCCTTCGGAATGAGAGTCTGCGAGAGCACTCCCTCAAGGCTCGTGGCAAGCTGTATGCGCACCTGGGTCTGCTGATCGGCAGGGAACACATCAACGACGCGGTTTATACATTCAACCGCACCTGACGTGTGAAGCGTCGAGAAGACAAGGTGTCCCGTCTCTGCAGCTGATAGAGTAGTGAACATGGTCTCCAGATCACGCATCTCGCCTACGAGAATCACATCGGGATCCTGCCTGAGGCAATGCCTCAGGGCCGAGGCGAATGATGTCGTGTGAAGGCCCACCTCTCTCTGGCGTATGAGGGCTTTCTTGTTTTTGTGGACGTATTCTATGGGATCTTCAATAGTCACTATGTGGCAATTGGTGTTGGTATTGATGTAATCGATGCAGGCGGCAAGCGTGGTGGACTTCCCGCTCCCCGAAGGACCGGTGACGAGAATAAGGCCTGTTCTCTTTTCACAGAGCTTTTTCATCACCTTGGGAACACCGAGCTGGTCGATTGAATAGGGATCGTCGGGAATGCGCCTGAATACAGCTCCTATGGAGTTCCGCTCGAACATGACATTTATCCTGAAACGTCCCAGTCCCTTGCCTTCATAGGAGAAATCAAGCTCCTTCTTGTTGATGAAATCCTCGTTCTGGTAGCCGGACATGATGGAGAAAATCATCTTCTGAATCTTTTCAGGGCTTATAGGGCCAAGGGGAGTGAGGGGCACGAGCTCGCCCATGATTCTCAGAATGGGAGGGGAGCCGCCTGACAGGTGCAAATCCGTGGCATTCTGCTGCACGACTCTTTTGAGGAGCTCAAGCAATAATCGTTCGTCAGGAGAAATGTTCTGAATTGTCAATTAAGCACCCTCGCCTTCGTATACGATTTCACCGTGGTACATATTTCTATCCCCCCGGCATCATCTCCTTTTTGTAACAGCACGACAGGTATCCCTCATTCCCGAGGCCCGGCATGGAGGCCGGACTCCGGCTTATTCCGTGAGAGGGACATCGATAGATTCCACCGGCGGCAGAGGCGTTGCAGGCGGCGGCGACAACGGGGGAGTGACGGCAGGCGAAGGATTCCTGGTGGGAAGCGGAGGTGGAAGCGCTGTCGGTGCTGCTGAAGGAGAGGGGCTTGCCCCATCCTCTATGAATACCGACTGAATGTCTTCCGCCTTCAGATCCCTCACCGTTGAGAGGGAAAATGAGCTTTTAAGATCGAGGGGGAGATGGGCATTGGGGGCCCCCTCGAGGCTCCAGAATTTCTGGAACCTCTCCAGTTTCCTGAAAAGCTCGCTTTCGCTCATCTCCTTGTTCTCATCAAGCGTGGCGAAAGTGACATGGGACAGGAAAAGGGAGAGCTTCTCCTGGTCAAGGCCGCACCCTTTGCTCACGAGGCGCTTTCCCATTCCGGGGCTCTTCTGGTAGATCTCGAGCAACTCAAACCATGCCCGCACCAGGTCATCGACCCTTTCAGGGTAGGCTTTCATGAAAGGCCCGCCAGCCACGCAGTATTCCTCCACCAGCGGAGTCTTTGCCGTTGACGCGATCACCTTGAATTTCCTGTTTATGGCTTCCTGGAGTGTGGGGTCACTGAGGACCGCCCCGTCTGCCTTCCCTGAGGAGAGCATCTCCAGGGCCTCCTTTTCATTTGCGACATGTACGGTGTCGCATTCATTGATGGTCTTTGCCACCTTGTCCTGGAAAAGGGTGAGAAGGAGAGAAGACGTCGATGCCGGAACAAGGGCCACCCTTTTTCCGGAAAGCTCCTCTATCCTGGTGATTCCAGGCTTTACGACTATGGCATCGGCTCCGCAGCTCGTGGCCACTTTGAAGATGACAGCCCCCGGTTTCTGCCTTGCGAAACCAAGAGCGATGGCGTCAATGGGCGCACATGTCACGTCGATGCTTCCTGCCGCCAGGCGGCCCCACACCTCGTCAGGGTCACTTACCGGTATCAGAATGACCTCATAGCCTTTGCCTTTCATGAGGTTTCCCAGGGCATAGAAAAGAAGCGATGAGGTTCGATCCGTGACCCCTATCCTCACCTGGCCTTCATAGGCCGAAGGGGGCTCCGGTGCTACTGGTCTTGGCTTTTTCTGTAAGGTATAATAATAAATGCCGGCCACGGCGGCACCAATAAGGAGAACCACCACGACAGCCTTTATGCACCCTGCTTTCGTAACCATGAATATTCCTCAGATACCTCCCTGAGAAAATCCTGCCACTCTGCCCTCCCGCCTCATGGCGGCGAGTATATGTTTCCATGGAGCGCTCCCTTTCTCCTCTTGCCGGGCATGCCAGGCCGGGAGAGAGGCCAACAACAAGAAAACCTGGTATGAACGCCAGGTTCTTTTCTCAAAATCCAATATCTTCGTGTACCGCAGGTACTAATATACTCTGGGGCGCGATTCCTTCTTTTCAGCAGGAGCTTCAACATGCTCTTTTTCAACGTGCTTGGCTTCATGATGCTTCTCAGGCACTTCATGATGAGCTTCGGCTTTTTTCGTTGTGGAGGCCTTTTTCACTGTCGTCGTCTTTTTTGCTGTTGCCACTTTGTTTCACCACCCTTTCTCTCTATTTTATAGATTACCATATATAGTTTATATAACGCATGGTAAACACTTCAGATAGTATAACAATTTTATGGAGACCTGTCAACAACACCTGCCAAAAATATCGGCGGGATTGATTTACTCTTCGGGCATGTTCCAGCTTACGATGTCATCTTCTCCCTCAACGCCGTCCTGACCATAACACATAAGGTCATAGTAGCCGTATTTCCCCTCGACCTTTTCCCTGTTGGGGTCGTTTTTCCTGCCGTGATCGGCGCCCGGGCAGACATAGATAAAGTTGTTCTTCCAGGGATCGACAGGCACTTTATCCACATACTGCCTCCACTTCTTTGGCAGCGGCTCGCTTGTGGGCTGTTCCACAAGCGCAATAAGGCCCTGTTCGGTGGTGGGATAATTGCCATTGTCAAGCTTATAGAGCTCCAGGGCCTTCATGATCTCCCTCATCTGGACTATGGCCTTTGTTCTGCGCGCCTCCTCGGCCCTTCCCACAAAGCGGGGAATGATGAGCCCTGCAAGTATGGCCAGAATTGCGACGACCACCATGATCTCCAGAAAGGTAAAGCCTCTCATATTCCGTCTTCTCATACAAGAAATCTCCCTTCGCGCTGATAGCTATTTGAATACAATCTGGAGCTGATAAAATCTTCCCCCCCTGTCAATCTTGAAATCGACAGTATCCTCGTTTTTCATCATCTGGTATGCCTGCATGCCATCTTCAGGAGTATAGAGGGGCTTGTTGTTGATGGTTGAGAGGATATCTCCGGGGAGAAATCCCATCTTCTGAAGAAAGCTTTCAGGCTTGACGAAAGTGAGCTGGATGCCGTAAGGCTTGCCCTCCCTGCTTACGGGTGCAAAACCTATCTCCCTCGCCACCCTGTCGGGCGGATCAATCAGGGACTCAAATTCTCTCCGGCCCATTTCCCTCTTTATCACCCCGGGCGTCACCTCCACCGGCTGCTGGCTCTCGGAGGGGCTTGCCTGCGGGAGAGGCTCATCGGGCTCTCCATACCTCATCCTGATCACCGTATCAGCTCCTGACGAGGCAAGAATGACCTTGTTCTTGAAAATCTCCTTCACGGTAAAATTTCCGAGCACCCTGCCCTTCTCAAGGACGCGATCACTGCCGCCTGCATTTATCACGGCAATAGAGGTACCTTCACCGATAATAGTGGCGACAAGCTTCAGCGGGCCGAGGGCTGCCTCCTGCGGCGAGGCACCCCCAGGTTTCGTGGTCACCTTGGGCTCGGGGAACAGCGGTTTTGCAAGGGCCAGATATTCATCAAGGCTCTTTTTCTTTTCCTTTTCAGGAAGAGCCCGCTTCACTACCACCAGGCGGGGGTCAGTGTAATAGGAGCCCTCGAGAAACGCAAGGAAAAGAGTGGCGGAAAAATAGGCAGAGAGAGCCACAAGGAGAAGTCCTGCCCCCCATTCCGCGTATATCTTTATTTTCTCAAGTTTCTCTTCCATAGCGTTCCTGCCGGGTTCCGTCCATGCCCCGGCGGGCATGTTCCCTCGCAGTCAGCACCGATATACCGAAGCGCATTATATGCTGACACCCGTCGTTAATTCCATGATGGCGTGAGGTATGCTCTTGAGCATAATACCATAAACTTCAAAAAACTTCAATGGGAGATCACGTGATATCAGTCCAGATGCCTCTTACCAGGAAAAAGCCTATCAACCCCATCAGAATTGCCACATTTATTATCTGCAGCAGGGTGATGAAACGGATCTTCCTGAGCCAGTGAATCTTTCCATGGAGCCGCCGGTAAAAGCGTGAAAGGGTCTGGTTGCCGCCAAACCAGCGGCCCCAGATAATCTGGACCACAAGGATATAGAGGGCTAAACCGTAAAGGAAATTGCTGTTATCCAGAATCCCGAAAGACACGCCGGGCCTGAAAAAGGAAAGAAGGGGCGGGAGGCCGATGGCGACCCCCAGCAGGAAAAAAATAAAAAAGGCAAGCATAGGCTGCACAAGGCTTATGTGAAACTGGTGAAAAAAAATAAGAACGCCGGCAAAAGAATTTTTCTCCTTTTTTTCCTCAAGCTCGGCGAGCTTTTTAAGAGAGTTCCTCGCATTGATGAGTTCCATCTTCATCTCCCACATGGTCTGGTACTGCCAGTAATGGGAGGGATAGACGGCCTTGTTGACTATCTCCCTGATCTCAGGCGAGATTCCACCCCTTATCTTCTGGATGTCGGGAAGCTTGCCAGAGCTTGATTTCACGTCATAGCGGGTGAGCATCTCAAAAAGCACCACTCCCAGGGAATAAGTGTCAAAGGTGTAATCTATTTTCTTTCTTTTCCTCACATCTGGTGGAGTGTATCCCCTGGAAAAAACCACGGCTTTCTCAGCTTCCTCGCCGATTCCGGGGAGAAGAGCTCCCGAAAAGTCGATGAAATGTACCTGGTTGTTGTTCACCTTGACGTTCTGCGGCTTCAGGTCCCTGTATATTATGGGCGGTCTGTGCCTGTGGAGATACTGAAGGCAGTCAGCCATCTGGATTACAAGCCTCAATGCCTCATCCTGGGAAAAGCTGTGCTTGTGAAGCAGGTTGGAGAGAGATTCTCCCTCGATAAACTCCTGCACGATGTAATACTTTCCCTGGTCAATAAAATAATCATAGACCCGGGGGATTGCGGCGTGCTTGAGGTTCTTGAGGAGTATGGCTTCCTGCTCAAAGAGATGCATGTTGGCAATGTTATGGCTGTCTGACGGGTTCCCGATCATCTCCTTGAGGGCGAGCTTCCTGTCACCGAGCTGGCCCGAAATATCGGTGGCGAGATACACCGTCTTCTGCCCGCCTTTGCCGACAAACTTTTCAATACGGTAGCGGTCTTTGATGACCGTCCCCTTTTCCCACAGACCTGACATGCTTACTCTCCAGGCAGAGAGCCGGGCATTGCCGGCTCTTTCATAATGAGTGATCCCGCCATCTTCTCGAAATCCTTTTTAGCTGCATCATAGAGGGGTTTCTTTGCAATAAGCGTAAAGACCACGACCCTGTCGTCCCCCTCGGCATAAATCTGGTCGTTGAAAAACACTTCCTTCCCCTGCAGAAATCTCGCTATGACTCTTTTGCCGGCAAGGGCTCCGGCGCGCCAGTCTTTCTGGGACTGCATGGCATAATCCTGGGCACCGTCGCCAGAGAAATTTTTCTTAAAAGTCCTGTTCAGCTCCTTTATCAGCTCCGGGACAGTTGCCATAGTCTTCTGGAAAGAGAGGATCTGAACCACGATACCTTTTCCTGTAAGGGTGAGCTCAAGAGAACTTGAGTCATCGGTGTCTTTTTCGATTTTCCAGCTTTTCACCGGCACGGTGACAGAGAATCCCGACTTCTCGAAGTCATACTGCTTTACCTCATTCCCGGGCGGTGGTGTTTTCGCTGGCTTGACCTGCGAAAGTCCCTGTGCCGGAAATAAAAGGTACAGTGCCAGCAGAAGGACAGGTATGAGAAAAAGCACTCTCTGATATTTCACTGCTCACCTCGCCGCTTTATTTCAGGAGAAATTATTTATATTCATTATAGAGAGGCAATTCACCTTTTCCAGGAGGGATCGCCTGGAAAAATGGCAAATCCCTCATTAATCACAAGAGGGGTGTCATGGTAGGAAATCAGCGCAAAAAAGTCATCATTTACACTGACGGCGCCTGTCTGGGCAACCCGGGGCCGGGGGGCTGGTCTGCCATCCTCACCTACGGTGCCGTTGAGAAGGTACTCTCGGGAGGCGAAAGACAGACCACCAACAACAGGATGGAGCTGAAGGCCATCATCGAGGCCTTCAAGGCGTTAAAGGAGCCCTGCACTGTCGAGATAGTCTCTGACTCCCGCTATATTGTCGATGCCTTCCAGAAAAGCTGGCTCTCGCAATGGCAGGCCAGGGGCTGGCACAAGGCGGACAAATCACCGGTCAAGAACCAGGACCTCTGGGAAGAGCTTCTCTGCCTCACAGGAAGCCATGAAGTCCTCTTCACTCATGTGCGGGGCCATTCAGGCCACCGATACAATGAGAGGTGCGACAAGCTCGCGCAAGATGCGGCAAGAGCTCTGGAGGAGAGTGGCGAAAAAAAATCAGATGAAATCAATGGCATCACCGTATGAACCATTTTTTTCATGACGCGCAGGCATGTTGGAAAAAATGGCGTAATATATTATGACAGGATAAAGAGAAACGAGCTGAGTGTGCCCGGAGCACGGAAAAACCCCATGGAAATGAGCTTTTGAATCATGCATCATATCAGGAAAGGAGGCGCCAGGACAGCTATTCACCCCATTATTAAATAAAAGTGACGTAAAAGGAGGAAATTATGAAAAAGATCATCGGGATTCTTGTGATATTTGCCTTCATTCTGTCCCTTACCTCAGCGGCTTTTGCTGAAAAGGCCATCGAGAAGGACGATCAAGCGGCGGCCGACAAGCCGGCAGTGAAGAAAAAGGAGATCAAAACTGCGCCCAGGTCAGACGCAAGAGCCTATTATGACAGAGGGTACGACTTCTTCAAGAAGAAGCAGTTCGGCGAAGCCCTTAAATGCTTTAACGCGGCAATAGATATGAACAAGGCCTATGTCAAGGCTTATACTTTCAGAGGCTTTACCCATTTTCTGCTGGAAAATTACGGCCAGGCCCTCAGCGACCTCAACAAGGCCATAGAGATGAACCCCGATAACGCCACGGCGCTCTTCTACAGGGGACAGGCGTATTTCTACCTCGGGCACTCTAAAAAAGCCATTCAGGATTACGACAGAGTCCTGGCCAAGCAGCCCGAGAACTCGACAGTCCTGATCATGAGGGCCATTGCCTGCTACAGGCTCGGCGACAGCAACGGCGCAATCAAGGCGGCGAGCAACACGATATCTTACGCGCCCAAGGCCGCTGAAGCCTACCTGCTCAGGGGCATCACCTACCTCAAGAAAAAGAGCTATGACTCCGCGCTCAAGGACTTCGCCTGGGCCGTCGAGATGAGGCCTGACATCGTGATTTACAACGTAATCAATTATATCGGGCAGGCCCGTTCAGGAAAAGATGTCACTTCCGACATGAAAGCTTACTATGACAAGGTGAAGGAAAAGGGGTGGCCCGCCCAGGCACTCGGACTTATCCTTGGCGAGATTACCCCCAAGGATTTCAAGGATATGGCAATGGAAACCGCAAAGACCAAGCGTGACAAGTCCATCCGCGAGGACCAGGCATATTTCTTCATCGCCCAGTATTACTTCCTCAAGAACAATGATACCGAGGCCGAGGAATACCTCGCCAAAGCCCAGGGAGACAAAGGACCGTTCTTCCTGATCCAGGGGCTTATCAAGGAAGATCTCGAGCAGATGAGAGGCAAGTAAAAGAGAGAGAAAATCCCCTCCTTTCCTGCATGAGCGGGAAGGGGGGGATTTTTTATTGCCGTGGAAACAAGGTCCCCTGAGCGCCGGTCATCATTGACCGGCAGATGGCAAGTGCCGACGCGGCCCAGGGTGCCGCCACGAGGGGATCATCCTCCTTGGCATCGGTAAAGCGGCTGATCCATGACCCGTCGGCTCTCTGCCGGTTCATGATCTCCTCTGCTAGCGCTTCAGGCCAGCGCACCCTGCCGTATTTCGTGGCAATCTCCTTTACTTCCAGGGCCTGGAAGGCATGGGCCGCTGCCCAGAGGTAATAGTAATAATAGGAATTGCGGAGCTCCTCGCGCTCCGCGGTGAAACGGCCGGGGTTTCTCGATGCGGAGAAATTCCATTCGAGCCATTTCCTTGCCGCCACCACGCGGGGCGCATCTTTTGAGAGGCCGCACCTTATGAGAGCCCTGAGTCCGTCGGCCGTCATGGAGCCGTATGAATTGAAGCGCTTCCTTCCGTGACAGTCAAGGCCCGCCACGCCGGCCTTGTTTTGCCCCTCATCGGCAGGGATAAAGAAAAACCCGCCATCATCAAAGGCTTCATCGCTCTCCTCCCCGGGGTCAGAAAAATTCTGGCAGCGCTTCACAAAGGTCAGAATTTCGCCGTAGATGGGATCGCTCTCCGGCACCCTGGCAGAGCGCAGGGCGGCAAGGCCGAACAGGGTGGCCGAGAGGTTGGACTCCACGAAGGGAGGGCGGGACCCTCCCGGTGCGGGCTTTTTCGGGAGCACCAGGGAAAAGCCCCAGCCCCCGAATTCACTGTCCTTGGGCGTCCATCCCAGGTCCCCCGAGAGCCTGCGTGCCCTGAGATAGGCAAGCCATGCAGCCTGCCCCATGAGATGGGCCTTATCCCTGCCTGCCAGCACCACAACACGGCTTGCCATTGCTGACGTATGGACCGGGAACATCAGACCGCCGGGGCCTGTTTCGATCGTACCGTCGCTTTTTACCATGTTCATCAGGTAAGCCACGCCTTTCTGATAGGCAGTCCCTGCCTCCCTGCCTCCCTGGGGAAGAAAGAAAAGGCTCGAGAGCACGTAAGGAGTGAGCTCAGGCCCTCCCTTGAAGCAGCCATAGGTATCAGATCGCCACGCCCCGTCCTCGCTCTGCCTGGAGACGATAAAACGGGTGGCCTTCCCCAGGGATCGGTCAATTCTCTCCACAAGCGGAAGTGAGGGATCGCCGGGAGACGCTCCGTATGCCCCTTGAACCCTCACCATGCCAAGGAGAAGAAGGGCTGCCATCAAAAGAGGCACTTTCGCCCTGAGTGCGGTGTTCATGACTCTTCCTTCTATTTCCCCTTCATCTTTGCCGCCACGGGTACAGGCGTCCTGTCCACCATGAGCACCAGCAGCGCCGCCGCGGTGCAGAAGGTGCGGCCCGTGATGCAGTGGTGGCCCGTCCAGCTCCCGTCCTTGTTCTGGATGTTGTTGAGGTTTCCTGTCATGGAACTGTCCCATTTCGTCCATTCCTTGCCGCCTTTTGTCACAAGGCTCTCCCCTATGTTCATATAGCTCAGGAACTCCTCGCCGCCGTTGGAGCCGAAGCCCTGGATGAAGGCCTTGTCATCCATCCTCTTTACGACGGCTTCCTGGGCTGCCCTGAGGTCCTTGTCATTCTGCTGGTATCGGGCAATCTGCCCCTGAATCTCCTTCCGCTCGCTCTCACTTTTTGTGCCTTTGAGCCTCTGCTCGGCCTCTTTCATTTTCATCTGGTTGGTGTTTGCCGAGTCCTGCATTGCCCCGAGATTGGCGGCACTTGAGTAGAGATCCACGCCCGCTGAGCCATCCTTTTTGAAAGCCCCCGTCTTGCCATCAAACTGCCCCCGGGCATAGGTTTCAGTCTTCTGGCGCACCTGCTCGTTCACCTTTTCCCCTGTCTGGCTTGCCCTGTTCAGCGCTTTTCCCGCCATTGACTGGGAAAGGGTGGGAGCCCATCCCTGATTGTCCCATGTGCCGTCGGATTTCTGGTTCTGCTCTATCTTCCTGAGAGTCTTCCTCAAGGCTGCCGCCACACGGTCATTGCCTTTCCCGTCGGCCATCTTCCCTTTCACTTCAGAAAGGATGAGGGCCGCCATGAAAGTGTCAATGTAAGGGCCGAGCTTTGCCTGCACCCGCGTCCCCTTCACACTTGTCACGGAAAGGCCCTTGTCATCAGACTTTTCCACCTCGCTGCACAGATACTCAACAGCCCTGGTGATATTCTTCGAATATCCGCCCTTCGCCGGCGTGCTTCCCGAACGCAGAAGGGCAAGCGTGGCAATGCACGTGTCGGCTACATTGGCGACAGCCTTGAGATTGTCCATCCCATGGCCCATTGATTCAGATTCCTCACCCTGCCCCCAGCCGCCGCTCTTGAGCTGGTGCTCCGTGAGCCACTGGAGGCCTTTATTCACATTATCGCTGAGAGGCTTCGGAGTTACCATGGTGGTCCAGTGCTCTGCCTTGCCCTGCCCGGCAGAGGCCCCCGGAGCTGCCGCCAGAATAAAGGCAGCAATAAGAACTGCAGCAATTGTCAAAGAATTCCTTTTCATCATTCCCTCCTTGTGATTATGCATTCTTTCATGAGGATTTCACCGCACCCGGCTTTAAACCTGCCCCTACAGAGCTACAACTGCAGTCATATCCATCTCCACGAGGAGATCATCACGGCAAAGAGTGGCTTCAATACAGGTGGACGCGGGGTACTCTCTGACTCCCATCTCTTTAAAATAGGCGCACCTCACCTCGTTGAAGGCCATGTAATGCTCTTTGATATCCTTGATGAAAATTGTCGCCTTGACGACATCAGCCCAGTCGGCTCCGGCGCTTTTAAGGACCGCCCTGGCATTTTCAAAAGCCTGTCTTGCCTGGGAGCGGAAATCCCCCCGGTGGAGGCTCTCCCCCTCCCTGCCCACGCTTGCCGTCCCGGACACAAAGACCATCCGTGCTCCCGGCAGGCGTACCTCCATCCCGCGGCTGAATGCTGAGGGAAGGGGATAATGATAGGCCTCGCACATAGCCTCCGGGACATGGATCGTTTTCTTCTCAATAACCATTCCTGCACCTCCTCTTTGTTCTGAAGGGCCGCTCCCGGGTTTTCGCGCCAGGTGAAGAGGTTGACAGGAGCAGGAGCGAAGGTCCTCCGGTAAAGTGGCACTTGTATCATATATAGTCGTACACCTCCCCATGTTATTCCATAAAAGAAAAATATGCTGCAGCGGGTTTGGGTAGGAGTCACGGGAACAGGGACCGAGAGAGGTGAAGGATCACTTCCGGCGAATCATTGAGGAGAGAATCTGCCTGAAAGGAGAAGAAGCTGCATCGCTCTGACCGGCAGTCCTGGGCACGCAAGGCAATCATACCGCCCTTCAGGGCATTAACGTACTTATCTTGAAAAGGAGGAAACGACAATGGGAAACGAGGAACTCAGGAAAAAGATACTTGAGGTGATGCAAAGCTCGCCTATGGCAAGCTTTGCCACCATCCTGGATGGAAAGCCATGGGTGCGGTACGTGATGGTCCATGCGAAAGAGAGCATGGACCTCTATTTTACCGCTTCAAAGCTCTCGCGGAAAGTAAGTCAGATCCAGGCGGATCCCCACTGCCATGCCCTGCTTGGCGGCGATGCGAGGGACTTCACAAAATCATACCTCCAGGTGGCGGGGAAGGCTGAAGTGCTTGAAGACCCCGCCGTCAAGAAAGAGTTCTGGAATGACTACCTGGCGCGCATGTTCAAGGGGCCCGATGACCCGAACTACGTGGTCATCCGTATCATACCCAAGGTCATTGAATTCTGGGGCGAGGGGAAAATGGAGCCCCAGGTCTATACCCCTGCCTGAGGCACTGCACGAGGCTTTTCAGGCAAAGTGCCGGAAATTTAACAAATTTATCACATCTGAGGGCTTGAAAACCATGTGGAAGCCCATGGTATAATAAGGGCGTAAGGTTATACTCAAAGAGCATAATTGACGGTTGCATTTCCAAAATGTCCCGCAGCATGCACAATTTATTTGTCAGGAGATAACAGGCATGGCAATCGACAGGATAGGCATTCCGGCTGATACCGCGGCCCGGCGCTACACTCCGAAACAGCCCCCCGGATCAGCCTCTCACGAGAAAGATCCCCAGGAGAGCTTTACTCATTCTGCTTCAGAGGAGGGGAGGGGCTTTGCCTCTTCGACCTTCGTGAAGATCCTGGGGATCAGGATACCGACTGTCACCAAGGATATTACTGTCGAGAGGCGCGAGAAGATCATGAGCCTCCTGCAGCCAGGCGATCTCATAATAGAGACAAACAACGGCTACCCCTCCTGGCAGGTCATGGAGAAGGTGACTCTCGGATCGGACTATACCCACGTGGGGATGTACGAAGGCGACGGCAAGATGCTCGAGGCCACTGCCCTCAACAGGGAGAACAACTCTGGCGTGGTGAGGGCCGACGTGAGGAAATTCCTCCAGGGTCCCGCCCTGATAGAGATTGTGCGCCCCCCCTACAAAACCCCCGAGGACCGCGAGGCGGCCCTGGGCTACATGCGCTCGCAGTTCGGGAAGCCGTACGATTCATCATTCGACTTTGAGAACAGTGACAAGTATTATTGCTCGGAGCTTGTCTATAAAGCCCTCCAGTCAATGCCCAACAAGATGGAGGTGCCCCTGAAGGAGAAGGTCCTCGGCATGAACAAGAGAGCCGTGGCGCCTGATGCCTTCAGGTACATCAAGGACGCCGAGATACCCTACTCAGACGGGTCGAACTTCTGGAAAAATCAGGCCTCTCATTATCCCGTGGCCCTTGGGGCCCTTGCGGGGGGTGCTGCAGGATGGGCGGCGGCGAGCACCATTGGAGCTTCACTTGGCCCCGTTGGCTGCGCCCTGGGCCTCTGCACCGGCCTGGTACTCACCACACTAATAGGGAACAAGATCCAGACGGGCCAGTATACCAAGCAGGATGTGAGCTCATTCCTGTAAGGCACCGCAGGATTCATCTCTTCATGGCAAAGCAGCCGCCAGGGCGGAAACCACTCCGCTCTGGCTTTTCGCTATGTGCCGATCATTTAAAACTGCAGATTGCCGGAGGAATGATGGCGGCCCTTCTATAATTATACTCAAGAGCACAAAATATGACCTGTCATATATCATTGATGGAGGTGGGCTGTCATGAAAAATATCACCCTTTCAGGGAAATCCGCACCGCTTCTTGTGATTCTCTGCTTTTCTCTTCTCTTTGGCGGCGGAGTCTCATGGGCACAGGGAAACGAGGCCGGCCATGCCGGCGCGGTATTTGCCCTGGCCTTCAGCCCTGACGGGAAGATTCTCGCCAGCGGCAGCCTGGACAACGAGGTGAAGCTCTGGGATATGGCCACGGGAAAGGAGCTCCGCTCCCTCAGGGGCCACCGCAACTATATCGTCTCGCTGGCCTTCAGCCCTGACGGGAAGAAGCTTGTCACCGGCGGATACGACTATTACGTGAAGCTTTGGGACGTGGCTACGGGGAAAGAGGTCCTTTCCATAGATGCCCACCCCTGCCCGGTGTTCTCCGTGGCCTTCAGCCCCGACGCGAAGATGGTGGCAAGCGGGAGCAGGGACTTTTCCATCAAGCTCTGGGATGCCGTGACCGGGAAGCTCATAAGGACCCTGGAAGGCCACCAGTACGCGGTGAACGACGTGGCCTTCAGCCCTGACGGGAAGACGCTCGCAAGCGCGAGCACCGATAACCAGGTGAAGCTCTGGGATGTGGCCACGGGAAAAGAGCTCCGGACTCTCAGGGGGCACTGCAACTATGTGGTCTCAGTGGTCTTCAGCCCTGACGGGAAGACCCTTGCGAGCGGAAGCTACGACTATACCCTCAAGCTATGGGATGTAGCCACGGGAAAAGAGATGAGGAGCCTGGAGGTGGAGGGCAATTCAACTCCTGCCTATTGCGTGTGCTTCAGCCCTGACGGGAAATTCGCTGCGGCAGCCCACGAAAGGATGGTCTGCCTCTGGGACGTGGCCACGGGAAAAGAGCTGAAAAAGCTGAGCGGCCACATCAATACCATTTATGCCGTAACCATAAGCCCCGATGGCAAGCTTATCGCCACGGGGAGCGGCGATTACACGGTGAAGCTCTGGGATATGGCCACGGGAAAGGAGCTGCGCTCCCTCGGCCCCAAATAGGGAAAAGAGCCCGGGGCCGCCTGGATTCACGCAAAGGGAAGAAGCCGTGATTCCCCGAATTTTACAAAGATAATCACCTATAAGGAGGAATACTCATGCACAGAAACCTCGGGATATTGCTGGTCCTCGCAATGGTAATCTTCATATCGCAGGCGGCACTGGCGGAAGACATTTACGATGCCATCGTGAGCGGAAATGCCGACTCGGTGAAGGCGATGCTTGACAAGAATCCCGGCCTTGTGAAACAGGCGGAATCAAAGCTGGGCCTTACCCCCCTTCACGTAGCCGTCATGTGCGGCAACAAGGACATAGTGAAGCTTCTCATCGCCAAAAAGGCTGACGTGAACGCCCAGGCGAAATCCGGGAACACGGCCCTTCACTTTGCAGCGGCACTGGGCTTCGATGAGATCATAAAGCTCCTCATCGCGGCAAAAGGCGATGTGAACAAGGAAAATGCCCATGCGTGGACTCCCCTTCAGTATGCGCTTGCCTTCAGGCATGCCGATACGGCTAACCTACTCATGAAGCACAAGGCGAAAATCGGCGATGAGAAACTGGTCTGGGAAGATCCCGCCACCAAGGCCTCAAACTTTAAAAAGACCATCTCGTGGGAAAAGAAAAAGTGGGACGTTTCTCTTACCGACGGTAAACTTGAGATCTCCCAGGGCAAGACAAGGGAGGTCATTGACAACGGGGTGAACTATTTTGCAGCGGCAGGAACTGGAGCAGGTCCGGTAGTCGTCTACAAGGTAGGGAACGACATTTATTATTATCACAAGGATGACAAGGGCAACTCCCGGAAAGCCGTGGAAGGGAAAGGCGACGTCATAGCCATTTCCATCAGGGGCCACAAGAACGGCTCGTATATCTTTGTAGCCAAGCCTGACCTCACGCTCCGCGAATTCTGGGTTGACTCCCGCGGAGGCGTGGAAAAGGCAAGGATCAGCTTCAAGTTCAAGAAAGGGAGCTGAAAGGACTGGTGAGCGATGAGAAAGAGGATCTTTTTCCTGCCATTCCTGGCGGGTGCCCTTTTGCTCCTTTTTACCCTGAGCCCATTGAAGGCTGCCATGGCTCAGTCCCCTTCTCCCCTGCCTGGCGACGGCGCGCCATCGCGGGACAGCGCCGAGCTCATTCTGCTCTTCAAGGCAGATCAGGCCGAGAGGGAGAACTTTACAAAGATGAGCGCCCGGGAGCTGCTCACCATGAGGGTAAGGGACAGGAAAAGGCGGGAGAGGGTCCTGGAGCTGATGCAGAGCGGCGCCCTCTCCACTGCCATGGATTATTACTGCGCCGCCATGATTTACCAGCATGGCGAAAAGCCCGACGACTTCCTTGTCGCTCATATTCTCTCGACAATATCGGCCTTCAATGGCTACGGGCCGGCCCGGTGGCTTTCCGCCGCTTCGCTGGACCGCTACCTCCGCTCAAGAGAGAATCCCCAGGTCTTTTTTACCCAGTATTCTGTCGACGGTAAAGGATCATGGTCGCTCGAGCCTCACTGCACCCTTGTGCCGGAAAAAGTGCAGAAGGAATTCGGCGTTCCCTCTCTCGAGGAAACCATGAAGTTTCTTGAGGAAAGAAACAAGGAGCAGGTGAAATAGCCGCTCCTGGCTCCGGATAAGGAGGGCATCATGAAAAAGGCTTCATTGCTCACGTTCTGCCTGGTGCTTGTGTGCTTTCTGGCTGCCGGCCCGGCGGGCTTTACCAAGGCCGCTGCCTTCGCGAAAGAGGAAAAAAAGCCCCCTGAAGTGCTCTTTGACGATTCCCTCATTCACCTCAAGGATGCCTCAGAGATAAGCACCGACGCGCAGTTTATCACCCTCCTGGACCGCTGCGGCCTCAACAGCGGCATCAAGGCCCCGGCCAGGATGAGGGCCTTTCTCACGTCGCTTCCCGTGGCGAAGATGAGCATAGGGGTGGGATATCTTTACTCCATAAGGAGAAATACTTTCCTCTGGAGCACCGGCGAATGCTTCCTGACGGGATACCGCGAGCAGGTGCTGCAGAAAATGCTTTCACTCCTCAAAGGCCTGGGCTTCAGGGAGTCGGGCAAAAACTCGGTGAGTGCTGATGCCATGACCTTCACCGGCGAGGAAAACGGCATTGATCACACCGTGGCCATTACAAGGCCCGCAGAGAGTTTTTCAGGGGGGGCGACGCTCTCTATGATAAAGATCCTGTGGAAAACAGCAGACTCCAACACCTCCACCATGCCCACCCTCTCGCGCCTTATCACTCTTTACCCCTTCTTCAAGGATCGCCGCATCGAGGACTCTGTCTATGCCGAGGTGGGGCCGATGGAGGTGGAGATGGTCACCATGGGCGGATCATCGGAGAAAGGCTTTGACTGGGACGTGACAGTGAATCCCCCTGCGAAAGCCAAGGCCGGGGCCATGGCGGCCCAGATGAGGGCTATGGTGGAAAAACTGGGCTATTCCTTAGTAGGCACGGCACAGAATGCCGAAGTCTTCTCCAGGAAGAGCACCGGCTCCACGGCCTATGTCACGAAGATAACGGGAACAGAGAAGGTGAATGTGCGCTTTGTCCCTGAAAAGAAACAATAAAACAAGGAGGCGCCATGCTGCCCGAAGCGCTATTAAATGATGAGTATGTCGGATTCCCCTTCAAGAGGCTCCTGGAGTACCTCCTGAGAAAAAGGAAAGAAGGATTCCCCATAATTGGATATTATTGCTATTACGCACCTCTCGAGCTGATATGGGCTCTCAAGGCAATACCGACAGTCCTGTGCACTTCTTCCAACAAGCCTATAAGCGCCGCGGAAGCAATGCTCCCCCCCTCTGTCTGCCCCCTCATCAAGTCCAATTACGGCTCAATAATTACCGACTCCTGCCCCCTCTATGGCCTGAGCGAGGCGGTAATTGCCGAGACCACCTGTGACGGAAAGAAAAAGATGTACGAGCTCATCGGAGAGAGAAAGCCAATGTTTATCCTCGAGCTTACCCAGAAGCCCGATGACGAGGAAGCCTTCGACCACTGGCTGCTTCAGGTCAAAAAAATGGCCGCTTTCCTGGAAGAGACATTCAAGCGACCCATCAGTGCGGAGGCTCTCGAGGAGGCCATCAAGGAGGCCAACAAGAGGAGAAAGCTCATCGTAAAGATATTTGAGTTTGCCCGCCACAATCCCCCCTATATACAGCTCGCGGAGATAAACGAATTTCTGCCCATGGTCTCCAGCGCCTGTGGAGACGAGGCCCTTGCATTTCTTGAGACAATGATCGAGAAGCTCACGCTGCGCATGGAAAAAGGCACACCTGCCGCGGACAGGAAAGCCCCGAGGGTCATGCTGACGGGGTGCCCTATCGCGGGAGACAGCGAAAAAATCATCAGGGTGCTGGAACAGGCTGGCGCCGCCGTGGTGATGCAGGAGTCATGCAGCGGGATCAAGCCCCAGCTCCAGCTCGTGAACGAGGATACCGGTGATCCCCTCACTGCAATAGCACGCCGTTACTTCGAGCTTCCCTGCTCGGTGATGACCCCAAACAGGAGGAGGCTGGCCGTCATTGACAGGCTCATCGGCGAGTACCGGCCTGACGCCGTCGTGGATGTCATCCTCTCGGGATGCCATACCTATAACATAGAGTCACACCTCGTCAGGGAGCACATTGTGAAAGCCCATAGCCTTCCTTTCCTCAAGGTGGAGACAGATTACGCCCCCGAGGGCATGGAGCAGCTTCGCACCAGGGTGGAAGCCCTGCTCGAGATGGTCCAGAAAGCGCCTGTATAATGGAATTTCTGAGGCTTTTCTTTTTTGTCCGCGATCCCACCAATGACTGGGTGGCTGACGGGAAGCTCACCCCGTGCTTTGACGGTGACAGCCATACCCTTATGAGCGTCAGGCTCGGTGAGCCATTGGAAAAGCTCTCCATGTTCGGGCCCTCTGAGAATTCCATTGAGGCCAAGAAGGGCGAGCTGCGCTATTACTCCAGGGGAATCATCATAGATTTTGACGATGGCCTCACGAACACCTATATATTCATATGGGATAACTGCTATTTCGAGCCTAAATTCAAGCCATTCAAAGGGAAATTCCTGCTCAAGGGCAAACCGGTGCCCCTCCTGCCGGGGATAAGGGAGAACAAGGTCGTTGCAGCCTTTGGTGAGCCATACTGGCGCGAGCTCTGTGATGAAGAGGCAACCCTGTATTATGAGTTCGGCGATATTGAATGGCAGGTTGACTTCAACAGCAGGGGCACTCTCTGCTCTGTCATAGTCACCACACCACCGCTGCTGGCTGATGAGACGGCCCGTGAGCGGGCGGGCTGCGGCCTGCCCTGGCCACCGCCACAGCCCCGGGTATGAAAGTCTGTGCGGCCCATAATAGGAGTTGCACACCGCCGGGGAGAAATACCAGGGGAGGTCCCCCTCACCATCCTGAGGTGGCAGGCAAGGCTGCAGAATTACCTTTACCACCGTTGAGGAAACCATGGAAGACATTGTTCAGGCCTCGGGGCTCTGGGGTTACAAGGGGCTCTCGGAACAGGAAGTGGCTGAAAAGCTGAAAGAGGGCAGGGCAAACCGCGCCGAGCCTCCCCACAGCCAGTCTTACAAAGAAATCATAGCCCGCAACGTGCTTACGGGGTTCAATTTTGTCATGCTCCTCATCGGCGCCATGCTCATGGCCTTCGGCCTCCATACCGATGCCCTTATGAGCGTGGCACTGATATTCCTCAATGTGGTCATCGGCCTTGTCCAGGAGATCCAGGCCAAGAGAAAGCTTGATGAGATCGCCCTCCTCACCCGGCCGAAAGTGACAATTCTCCGCGACGGGAGGGAGGAGACGCTGGATCCCTCGTCGGTGGTACAGGATGACGAAATCGTTTTCAGGCCTGGTGATCAGATGGTAGTTGACGGCAAGGTGCTCCGCGAGGAGAACCTGAGGGTTGACGAGTCGCTCATCACCGGCGAATCAGACCCGGTGCCCCGGAAGGAGGGTGACACAGTCCTCTCCGGGAGCTTCTGCATAAGCGGCATGGCCGTCATAGAAACAGAGAAGGTGGGCATGGAAAGCCTCATGAACAGGCTTGCCACGGGCGCCAAGTCATACAGGCAGGTACTGACGCCCCTCCAGCAGGACGTAAATCTCGTGATACGCATTCTTATGGGCACGGCCCTCATGATAGGGTTCCTGAAGGCCGTTTCAGCCCTTCTGAACGGGAGCCCCCTGGTGCAGAGCGTTCAATCTGCAGCGGTGATAGCAGGAATTGTGCCCATCGGGCTCTTTATGGCCGTCATCGTTGCCTATTCGCTGGGCGCCGTGAGAATAGCCGGGAAGGGCGCCCTCGTGCAGCAGAGCAACGCCGTTGAATCTCTGAGCCATGTCGATGTGCTCTGCATGGACAAGACAGGGACCATTACGGCAAACCGTATAAAGCTCGAGCGGATCAACCCCCTGGAAGGAAGCCTTGATGAGGTGAAAAGCCTTCTGGGCTCCTTCGCCTCATCGATGACCCTTGCAAACGCCACGGCCGAAGCGATCAAGGGAGCCCTGGGAGGCATGGTAAAACCCCTCGACAGGGAAGTCCCCTTCTCGTCAGAATGGAAATGGAGCGCCATGGCGCTCCAGGAAGCGCCAGGCACCGTTTATGTCCTCGGTGCCTGGGAGGCTCTGCAGGGCAATGTCACAAAGGGCAGGGATGCCATAGAGCCGCTGGTGAAAGAGGCGGCTACCATGGGAATGCGCGTTCTTCTCTTCTGTGAGGCACGCTCATCCGATCCCCTCTTCGACAAGGATGAGAACCCCCTGCTCCCCCCTTCCCTGGCTCCCCGGGCCCTCGCTTTCTTCTCCGACGAACTGCGCAAAGGCGCCAGGGAAACGCTGGAAAAACTGGCCAAGGCAAAAATCAAGCTCAAGATCATCTCGGGCGACAGCCCCGAGACGGTGCTGGCCCTTGCCCGCCAGGCAGGCCTCCAGGGCGAGGTGCGCCTGGTATACGGCCCTGACATTGAGGCCATGTCCCCTCCCGAGCGGTCTCACGCCGCAAAGGAAGGCGTGATCTTCGGAAGGGTGACGCCCCAGCAGAAGGAAATGCTCATTGACGCCCTGAAAGAAAGAGGATTTTACGTGGCCATGATAGGCGACGGCGTGAACGACGTGCTTGCCCTCAAGAAGGCCAACCTCGGGATAGCCCTCCAGAGCGGCACCGGCGCCGCCCGCTCGGTCTCGGACATTGTGCTTCTCAATGACTCCTTCGAGGCCATCCCCCATGCCCTCATAGAAGGGAGGCGAATCGTGAACGGTATGAGAAGCATTCTCTCCCTCTATATGACCCGCTCGCTTTACGTCGCCCTTATCATTATAGCGGCGGAATTCGTCGGTGCCGGGTTCCCCTATGCCCCCAAGCAGGCAGCCCTTCTCTCAATACTCACCGTGGGTATCCCCTCCTTCTGCTTTGCCCTCTGGGCGCGCCCCGAGTTCCCCCGCAAGAGGCTCCTCTACTCGATTCTCCACTACGTGCTCCCTGCGACCTTTTCCATCGTGGTCTTCGGTCTCATCGTGTACACCCTCTATTTCTACCTTGTGCACATGAAGATATTTGCCGTGGGTATCATGGAGGAGCAGATCATGGCTTACATGCAGTGGGCGGGAATGAAGTACAGGGTCTCAAATGAAGATGCCATTTACGAGATGGCCAGGGCCGTTGCCCAGATCGTGCTCACCCATTTCACCATTCTGTCGGGCCTCCTGCTTGTGGTCTTTGCCGAGCCTCCCCACCCTCTCTTCACCGGAGGAAACCCGCTTTCCAGCGACAAAAAGCCCGCATATCTCGTCCTGGCAATCTTTGTCCTCTATGTCGCCTCCCTTGCCTTCAGGCAGCTCCACCTGCCCCTTGAGGTGCTGAGGCTCTCCCCCCTTGACTATCTGCTTATTGCGCTCCTTACCGTTTTCTGGGCATTGATGCTGAGGGGAGCCTGGAGAAGGAGGCTTCTGGAGCGTTTTCTGCAGATGGATTTTGACAAGGCCGCCGCATCGTGAATATACGCTCTTTCCGCCAGGATTCCCATGAGTTATCCACTTATCCACAAAAATTGTGGATAAGTCACCTGCCCATGGTACCATAAAAAGAAAAAATGTCACCTTCCAGCTTATCGCTTTCAGCAAGAAAATGGATGAGTCCCGTAGAATATACTCACAGAGCTGAATTGACGATGGAAGGACAGGCCGATGAAAACCACCGTGGGCGGGAGCGTAATAGAGCTCGCAATGGGTGATATCACAGGGGAAGAAGTGGAAGCGATCGTGAATGCCGCAAACAGCGGCCTCCGCGGCGGCGGCGGAGTGGACGGCGCCATCCACCGTGCAGGCGGCCCCGCCATCATGGAGGAATGCCGCAGAATAGGCCATTGCCCGCCGGGAGAGGCCGTCATCACCACCGGCGGGAGATTGAAGGCCTCTTCTGTCATACACACCGTGGGGCCCATATGGCAGGGAGGGGCGGCCGGTGAGGCCGTAACCCTCGCGTCGTGCTACCGCGAAAGCCTCTCTCTTGCCAAGGAAAAAGGTATCACTTCCCTCGCATTTCCCTCGATCAGCACCGGCGCATATGGATACCCCGTGAGATCGGCTGCAGCAGTTGCCCTTGCCGCTGTTCGAGACTTCTTGAGGGAGCACCAGCAGATAAGGCTGGTCCGCTTCGTTCTTTTTGACTCCACCACGCTGGAAGCCTACCAGAATGCCATGAAAGAACTGGCGGGAGACTGAAAGCCTCTTCACTATCACACAAATATCAAAGAAAGGACAGCTCACCGTGGAAACAGACGTCGAGAAAAAAAATGACACCCCCTCACCAGAACCTGAAAAAGCCCAGAATGAGGAACTGGAAAAAAAGAGGCGTGACGCCCAGCTCCTCTCCACCATGGGGGCGCAGCTCCAGAACCAGAAAAGGTTCAACGAGGCCCTGGATTATTACAGCCGCAGCAAAACTGCCTTCGAGCGGCTGGATGACAAGGAAGGCATGGCCGCTCAGCTCCGCAGCATGGCACACCTCAAGGAGCTTCTGAATGAGTACGGACCGTCACTTGAGCTATACGGTGAAAGCAAAAAGCTCTTCAAGGAAAAAGGAAACCGCGAGGAGTATGCAGAGATTGCTGACAGGATAGGGAAAATACTTTACAAGGAAAAGAAATTTGAAGATGCCGTGAAGGAATACCTCGAGGCCATAGACTTCGGCTGCAGGAGCGGCGACATATTCAACAATCTCGGCTTCGTGGAGATATCACTGAAGCTGTTTGATGAAGCCGCCGGGCACCTTGAGACGGCAAGAGACATCCGCACAGAGGAGAAGAGCGAGTTCATCGATATTACCTACAATAACCTTGGCGCCATGGCCTACCTCACGCGAAGCTATGAAAAGGCGAGGGAGTTTTTTCAGAAGGCACTGGAGCTCAACCAGCGAAAGCCGAAGGACGACAGGACCATCCAGTACATTGTCTTTCCCAACGAAAAGCACAAGAAAGATGATGAGCACTCCTTCGAAGTCTATAACGATGTGCTCACCAGGGCCGCTGTGCACCTGAACCTTGCCTCGACGGCCGTGCAGCTTGCTGACAGGGAAGGGGCCATGGCGGCGGCGGAAAAAGCCCAGACCCTCGATCCTGACATGCCCTACCTCAACCTTCCCCTTGCATGGGTGTTCCTGGCCCTCGATGAGAAAGAGAAGGCCATCACCCACTTCAAAAAGGTCCTTGCCTTTTACCCTGGAAGCGCTCCCCTCAGGGAGCTCGTTGAGAAAATCAATCCCTATGCCTTCACCAAGGTGGGCAGAAACGAGGAATGCCCCTGCGGAAGCGGCAAGAAGTTCAAGAAATGCCACGGAAAGTGGAGCTGAGAAGCTCCTCAGGGCGGCGTCTCATGAAATATCACTTCCAGTCCGAGCCTTTCGCCAAGCTGCGACACTTCGTCGCAGTTTTTCTTATACCTGAATATGCCGCATGAGAGCTCCACGCTGATAAAAGGCTTGAAAAAAGGGATGCTGAAAGGGAAATCAAGGTAAAGGGGATACTCGTGGCACTCACGGGGGCGCGCAGCCTCTTCGTGGATGGCACAGAGGTTTCCCTTGAGGTGAGGGCAGCCATTCACAAGATAGCATGTGCCGAAAAAAAGAAACCTTCTGTCCACCAGATACGGCCCCTCAGGTTTCCTGTCCCACCGGTACCGCACCCTCCTGAGGTCTGGAAAGGCCCTGAGGTCGCTTATTGAGGGATTGAGCCTCCCCGTGCAGCAGTTGTCACCGCATATGGGGCAGTAGCGGGCACACATGACCTCTCTCAGGGATTCAAGGGCACCCTGGTGATTTTTCCACAGCAGCTTTACCAGATCGGGAAGCACTTTCAATGAACCTGCTTTATGTCAATGGCAGGAATGGCATATTCCTCTTCAAGCCAGTCACCGCTGTTCTCCAGGAGGATCTGGGCAATTCTCCTGAATTCCTCTCCGTCGAAAATTTCCACAGGCATGAGATCTTCGCCGAGGTCCTTGTAGCTGATGCGGATTCTGAGCTTCCCCTCTTTGGGGAGCACCGGGAGGAAGAGCTGAAAGCCCGAGTGCTCGCTCTTCACCTCTTTTCCGTTCACAGGGCGGGCCGTGCGGCTGTCAAGGGTGACGGCGTCGCCCCAGCGGTCTGCATCATCAAGGGAGATCCTGTTCTGCCCGGCGGTGTCATTACCGTCGCCCAGGTCGAGTGATGCGATGACTTCGCCCTTGTCGTTCAGAACTTTCACCAAATCGATGAGGGCGTGAGTCTTTCCAGGCGCCATAAGAAATCTGAAGCGGACCTCCTGACCGGCAGACCCTTCTGCGCCATAGGCTCCATGGCTCAGAAAGGAGAGAAGTGCACAGATTGCCAAAAAAATTGACCGCATTTTTTTCATCGTTCCTCACCTCACCTCTCCTACCTCTGCAGCATCAGAAATATTCCCTCATCATTCCCAGGGCTTGAACAGGTTGGTCACAGGGAGCCTCCTGTCCTTCCCGAAGGCTTTTTCCGATATCTTGATGCCGGGAGGCGCTTGCCTTCTCTTGTATTCATTCCTGTCAACAAGCCTTACGACAGACTTCACCAGGGCGCTTTCGAAACCCAGATGCACCATCTCCTCAATACTCATCTCCTTCTCAATGTAATGGTGGAGCACATGGTCGAGGAGCTCATAGGGAGGGAGGGAGTCGGTGTCCTTCTGGTTCGGGCGGAGCTCTGCCGTAGGAGCCTTCGTGATGGACCGCCGTGGAATTATCTCTCTCTCGCCGTTGATAAATTCAGACAGCGCATAGACCTGGGTCTTGTAGACATCCTTCAGGACCGAGAAGCCGCCCGCCGTATCGCCGTAAAGGGTGCAGTAACCGCAGGCGATCTCAGACTTGTTCCCCGTCGTGAGGACAAGCCACCCGAACTTGTTTGAAAGCGCCATCAGAAGAGTTCCCCTCACACGGGCCTGCACGTTCTCCTCGGTAATGTTCTCCTTGAGATCCTTGAAAACAGGAGAAAGCACCTCCTTGAAGGCGCTGAAGGGCTCTTCAATAGGTATCTCTATGAGCCTTATTCCCAGGTTCCCTGCCAGTTCAACACCATCTTTACGGCTCTCCTGCGAAGTGTATGGTGACGGCATGGAGACTCCCACCACGTTGCCAGAACCCAGGGCCGCCACGGCGAGAGAGGCTGTCAGGGCGGAGTCAATCCCCCCGCTCAGGCCAAGCACCACCGTTGAAAAGCCGTTTTTCCTCACATAATCCCTTATTCCCAGGACAAGGGATCGGTACATTTCCTCCACCTCACCGGGAGGCTCTGTGATCCGCGCTTCGCAGGGAGGCTTATTTTCAGGCGCCACCATATTGAGGGACGCATGGACGCACTGCTGTCCCGTGCCGCGAAGCTCAAGCTTCGCCTTCCTGCGGCGGGGATCGATAAGCCTGTCCCTGAAGGCTTCTGAAATATCGATGTCACAGAAAAGAAGATCCTCCTGGTGTGAACAGGCCCGCGAGAGAAGCTCGCCTGTAGGGGAGAACACCAGTGACTGACCGTCAAATATGAGCTCATCCTGGCCACCCACGGCATTCACATAGGCAAGAAAGAAGGAGCCGTCAAAAGCCCTTGTGCCGAGGATCCGCTCACGGATCTTCCATTTCCCGCAGTAAAAAGGAGAGGCATTGATGCTTAAGATGAGCTGGGCATCTCCCAGGAGGGCCTGCACCTGGGCAGGGCCGCCGGAATACCATATATCTTCGCATACGACAATTCCAAAGGTTACGTCGCCAAGCCTGAAAACCTTGTACTCGGTGCCTGACTGAAAGTAGCGGTTTTCATCAAAGACTCCGTAGTTCGGCAGGAAAAACTTGTGCACCACTCCCGCACAGGCACCATCATGGAGGCAGGCTGCCGCGTTATAGATATCCTCTCCGGCATCCACAAAGCCTACTATCGCCGTAATGCCGGAAGTCTCTGCCGTAATCCTGCTGATGCACTCAAGGTTGCGGCTTATGAATTCCTTTTTGAGGAGCAGATCTTCGGGGGGATAACCGCATACCGTGAGCTCAGGAAAGATAACAATATCAGCGGCGTTCTCCCTGGCACGCCGTATGTTCTCGATGATTTTCACAGTGTTCCCGTCGAGATCTCCGACGGTCGCATTCATCTGCGCAAGCGCAATTCTTATTTTCTGCATATGACACCTCGGAAAACAGGGGACAGACTCTCCCATCAACCTTTTCCCGAACGGTTACAAAAGAGTCTGTCCGCATTATAACTTCTTTAATACAAGGCCCTGATCAGAGGTGTACTGCGGGAAGCCGTCGGTCATCTCCACTACCTCATGGGCCCTCTCTCCCGCGGTGCACCACACCGTATAGAAATCGGGGACCGTCGTATAGGTATAGGAATAGTCTATCTTTGTGCTCGGGCACTTGGGGAGGGCTTTTACATACTCCGGCAGCAGCAGCGTTGTCGTGGGAGGATACCTGCCCTTTGCGTCAGTGGAGTATGTCTCACAGGCCGTGGCCACGTTTTTCAGGTTGTTCTCACAGCTTGAGAGGAGGCCCTGGGCCCTCACTCTTATAAAAGCCGGGAGCATGATAGCTGCAAGCACTCCTATGATTGCAATGACTATCATAAGCTCTATCAGTGTGAATCCTGCCCTTTTTCTCCTCATGACAGTACCCCCATACTATTATAGCAGAATTTCCCCGGTCTTATCAATGTTTCCCAACAGGTGAATTCATCCAGTATATTGAATATTCCTTCATGGCTCCGCTGTTATGATAATCAATCTTCAGCGGGAGAGCATCAAGTTCCAGAGCAGGTGCCATGGCGATGAAAAAACCTGATGATGAAGACGATCTGGCGGCAAAAAGGTATTTTGACAAGATGCAGGGTGATGAGAATGCCGATGTGCCGGAGAGGCCATCCAGCATTTCTCCTGAGGAATATCTGAAGAGGGAAAAAGAAGAAAAAGAAAAGCTTCACGATGAAGAGCTCAGGATGAAGAAATCCCTTGAGATAATGAAGGCCAGCTTCTTTTCCATCAGCATCGGCATCATCTGCATGGCCACCTCCTTCACCGGCATATTCTGGATATTGCCCTATCTCTGCCTGGGAATACTGAATCCCGTGGTCCGTCTGGCCATTTTCATCTTCTTCCTGCTCATCGGCATCGCAGGTCTTGTGCTTATAATCCAAGGCCTCATCAAGCTTTTCAGCACAAAAAGCAAGGTTGACGGCACCGGTGAATTCTGACCATATCTGCTGAATATCCCTGGGATTCCCGCTCCGCTCCCCCTTCCCTTCAGGGGAGGGAGGCAACAACGGAAGATGTCCCCTGAGGGAAGAGAGGCTCAAAGATGAAGGATAATCGCTGCAAGAAGATACTCATCGTTGAAGATGAGAAAGTCACCGCCAGGGTCGAAGCAGATATATTGGAAAGAAACAATTATGAGGTGACAACTGTCTGTTCCGGTGAAGATGCTCTTGAGGCAATAAAAACCGATCCCTCTATCGACCTTGTGATCATGGACATCAATCTGGGCGAAGGGATCGACGGCACCGAGGCCGCAAAGCATATCCTGGAAGTGCGAAGGCTTCCCATCGTGTTCCTCACTTCCCATGCCGAGCGCGAGATAGTGGAGAAAGTCCACGGCATCACCCGCTACGGCTATGTGCTCAAGGATTACGGTGCCTTTGTGCTCCAGTCTTCGATAGAGATGGCCTTTGAGCTCTTTGAGGCTCACATGCAACTGGAGAAGAAGAATGAAGAACTCATCGAGACTTACCGGAAACGCCAGGAAAGCGAGGTGCGTTACCACTCTCTTTTTCAAAACATGCTGGATGGATTTGCTTACTGCAGAATGCTTTTTGATGACCATGACCGCCCGGTGGATTTTGTGTATCTCGATGTCAACCAGGCATTTGATCAATTGACCGGCTTGAAGGATGTGATAGGTAAGCGCGTCACAGAAGTGATCCCCGGGATCAGAGAACTGAACCCGGAGTTGTTTGAGATCTACGGCAGAGTCGCATCAAAGGGCAGTTCCGAGAAGTTCGAGATCGATTTCAAGCCCCTGGCCATGTGCCTGTCTGTTTCTGTTCACAGCAATGAGAAGGGATATTTTGTAGCGACTTTTGAAAACATCACGGAGCGCAGGCAGGCGGAAGAGAAGATCAAATCACTTCTTGCCGAAAAAGAACTGCTCCTGCGAGAGGTTCATCACCGCGTCAAGAACAACATGAACGTTATCATGAGCCTCCTCTCTCTGCAGTCGCAGGCACTCAAGGATCAATCAGCCGTTTCCTCCCTTGAGGATGCGAGAAGCCGTGTCCAGAGCATGATGGTTCTCTATGACAAGCTTTACCGGTCATCTGATTTCAGAAAGATATCCACCAGGGAATACCTCTCCGCCTTGATTGATGAAATTGTAGGCATATTTCCCGCCAGGAGATTCTTGACAATTGAAAAGCACATTGACGACCTCGTCCTCGACTCAGAGATCCTGTCTCCCCTCGGCATGATTATCAATGAGCTCCTGACAAACGCAATGAAACATTCCTTTCCCGGCAGAGACAAGGGAATAATCACTGTTTCCCTCTCGAAAAAGGACAATGAGGGGACACTCATCATTGAGGACAACGGCATAGGTGTTTCAGAAACAATCGATATTGCAGCACCAGAAGGTTTCGGGCTGCAGCTTGTCGGCATGCTGGCAGAGCAGCTCGGTGGAACCATAAGGCTTGAGCGGCAGAAGGGGGCAAAGTTCATCGTGGAGTTTAAAGCATGAAGAAGCGAGATCTTCGCTTATTTTGAAGCTGCTCCCGGGCTCTCCTGCTGTGGAATTATTCCCCGGCTTATTGCATGAATCTTTTGCAGCCTCTCTGGGCCAAAGAAGCCCTGAGTGATTTTATGAAATGTAGTGTCAAAAACCCGAGAAGCCAGCTGCTCAGCCATCCGCATTGCAGATACTGAGCTGTCTGGACAAATGGGGCGCAGTACAATCGACATATCAGGATCATTTATGCAGTTAACGTGCAACTGCCATCATTGTAACCAAAGCAAGTTCTATTACGCACATTGATGGACATTGCGTGATATCGTTACCTTTTCCCGCAAACACTTTTGTAATCATGGTGATCGCCTCCTTTCTTCATCTTCTGAGCATATTATAACAAAGTAGTATGAAAAGACAGTGAATGGAGTATGAAGATAAGGTGAAGAGGAGGTCAATGAGCCACTATTCCTTAGCTCCTCCCGCAGAGCAGAACTTGTCAATAGTTTCGGGACAAATTCCAGTCATGGGTCAAGATGGGGACATTCTCCCCTGGCTTTTTCCAGAATAGCATGTAATATAGATTTCTGCCCTGTAGGGGTGTATCCAAATCTTGCCAAGATTTCTGAAAAAGTGGGTCAATTTGGATTGTTTCGGACCATCTGGGAGGAAAAACAAAAGGCCACTTTACCTCATGGTGACGGGCCTTCCTGATGGCTGCGGGGATATATTTCCCCCCGATGTGAAAATCCCCGAAGAATGGAGGGTTCTTCGGGGACGATCAGTGGAGTAAATAGGAGGGAGATTGTACCTTTCCATGGCAAGGTAAATCTACTCTTATTTACACAATCATTATAGGATACATTTGTTCAAAAAGTCAAGGGTTTTGCATGCAGACTTTTTCTGGGGGTCAGAAGCCTTATTTCATGGGATTTTCTCTCTTCCGGGTATTTTTCCCCTATTTCTTCTTTTCCAGCTTATAGGTGATCTCCGTCTCTTTGCCTGCCGCCACAGTCGCCATCATCACCTTGTCCTTGAAACCTTTCTTTTTCAGGGTAATCTTGTAAGTGCCGGGAGCAAGATCGCTCAATGTTCCCGGAGCGGTGACAGTTCCTTCCCGCCCTTCAATCCTGGCTTCCACTTCTTCAGGGGTGCCGGTAATCTTTAAGGAGGAAGGCTTGGTCAACGCAATGAGGGGCATGATCGTTGGCTTGTCATCCTCGACGATCACTGATTCGTCTTTCCATGTGCTATAGCCTTCCTTTTCAGCACGCAATGTATACCGCTCAGCCTTCAGATCGGTTATCACAAAGCTTGTCCCCGGGATTGGAGGCGTGGTGCCTTTAAGCTCGTTTTCCAGGTAAATCTTCACCTCGCCGGGATCAGTGGAGAGGATGACTGTCTTTCCCTTCATCTGTTTCCATGGAATATTGGCCAGCTCAAGAGGCCGGTCCTTGGGCATGGCAATCTTGTCCCATATAAGCTCATGAAAGCCTTCGCGGCTCACCTTGAGGGAGTGGGTCCCCGGCTTGACCTTGTCCACCTCGTAACGCCCGTCGGAGCGGAGGACCGGCTCAACCTTCTTCCCGTCCAGCTCTACATCTGGCTTCTCCTCGGAGTCAAGGATGATCTTGCCGCTCTTGAGGAGGCTCAATCTCACGGGGCCCACGGTGGTGGAAAGGTCGGGATAGACCTCCACTTCCTTCATGCTCCAGCTCTCGTAGCCATCGGCAAAGATATCCAGCCGGTATTTCCCGGGATCGAGGGAGTCAGTGATGACGATATTCTTTGCATTCACCGTGGTGCCGACCTTCTTCCTGTCAACAAACACGCTGACAGCAACGGGAGACACATCTATCTCCATGGGCTTCCATATCCTCTGCTTGAGCGTCAAGGGATCAAGCTCAAGGCAGTCATCCTTGGCCATCTGGATATCATCCTTTTTCCAGCTCTCCAAGTCCTTTTTCTCGACCCTGAGAGAGTGCTTTCCCTCAGGAACTCCTGTCACCTGGAGGCTGCCGTCGTCAAGCTTCACGACCTTCACTTCGGCACCGTCAATATAAAGCTTTACGTCGGCAGGCTCAATCTTCACGGTGATAGAGCCTGAAGGGTACTTTTCCAGCTTCACGCTCCCCAGAAGGGTGGCCGTCTTTTCCGACACCACCACGTCTTTCATGGTGAGGGGCTTATGGCCTTTATTCCTGAAGGCAAGGGTGTGCTTGCCTGCTTCAAGCCCCGTGATCCCGAGCTGGCCGTCTTTCCTTGTGACAGGCACCACTTTCTGCTCATCGACCGTCACTTCTGTTCCCGGCGGCGAGAGGGTGAACACGATGGTAAGCTTCTTCGGATCGGCCCCCTTCTGCTGGAGATAAAGAATATAGCCCACGGCGACAAGGACAAGGATCACCAGGACGGCAGCGCCAATTATGGGGAGAGGGCTCTTCGTCTTGAGCGTATCGATCTTTACTTTTTTTTCAGGGCCTTGCGGAGCTTCCTCGAGGGACTTTTTCAGATCCGCCTTCAGCTCATCGTCAAGGTCTGCCTCTGACTGCTCTTCCTTTGCTTCCTCTTTGAAGTTGTCGCCTTCTTGGAATTCCTTTACAAAATCCTCCTCCTCCGGGGTTTCCTGGTCTTCCCGGGGCTCTCCAGAGCCGGGGATGAGGTTTCCGTGTTCATCTATGAGGTTTCCATCTTCATCGTAGGGCATATCGGCCTCCTTGAATCAAGCATCTTTGTGGGGCTTGTGCAGCATGCCAAATCCTCCGGGGAAAAACCTCAGGAGGGCTGCGTCTCGGCTTCGGCCACCTCTGCAGGTGCTTCACCCTTGCCTTTTTTCGCGATACCCATTATCACCACTACTATGATCACAATGAGAATGACACTCACGGCACCTATGGCCGGGTAATTGATGATTCTTGAAGTCACTTCAAAGGTATAGCCATCCTGCACCTTGTCAATGGGAATGTTCCACGTGGCAGTGTTGGTCTCTTTTTCTATCGCGCTGGCATTCCCGGATATTATGGGGCCTGGCATCACCACAACCCTCTTGAAGGAGAACATGTTCTGCGCGAACTGCTTGCCCATCTCCTCCATCTGCTTTTCCTTATCATCCTTGGGGGTTTTGGATTCAACCTTGGGGGTAGTCTCCTTGAAGGTCATGGTCTTTACAAAGAAGAGATCCTGGACCTTAAATTCGCCTATAGCCTTCGATTCATCTTTCCCGCCTTCCACGCCTGATACCGGATCGAGCCTTTTGGCGCTGTACATCTCAGCAATGCTGTTAAACTGCCTGCTGAATATGATATTCACCTTGTCCCCGTCAGTCTTTGTCTCAACCTGGTATCCCTCTTTCGCGAAGTCCTTCTTTTTCAATTCGGTCTTGATACCATCGGCAAACATGGCGCTTGTGGATATCTGAATATTCTCCGTGCATTTCCCGTTGGGTTCTATCTTGGTCTTCAGGCTGATCTCTATGCACCCGCTCACCCATAACGCGCATATACACAACATGGAGCAAAGCAGCAGCGGCTTTGCAAGCTTTCCCTTTCTCATGATTATGCCCTCCTTTTCATGTGCTCCTCAATTCCGGGACATGAGAGAGTTCTCTTCCCGGGATTGATATCCTCCAGGGAACGGTGCGAGGAGCCGCCGCTCTCAAGGGCAGCCGTCCGCTGTTTCTTAAGAAGATGGCTCACAGACCGATATTTTCAGGAGCTTGAGCTGATCGGGTGTCGCCTCTACGGGAGCCCCCGTGAGAGGGCAGATGGCGCTCTGGTTCTTGGGAAAGGCGAGAACCTCCCTGATGCTCTCAGTACCTGCCATGATTGCCACAAGCCTGTCTAATCCAAGGGCAATGCCGCCATGGGGAGGGGCGCCGAATTCAAAAGCCGAGAGAAGAAAGCCGAATTTTTCGTAAGCCTCCTCTTCAGAGATTCCGGTTATCCTGAAGACCTTCTCCTGCATCTCGCGGTTATGGATGCGGACGCTCCCGCTTCCCAGCTCCACGCCGTTAAGAACGATATCATAGGCATTAGCTCTCACCTTGAGAGGATCAGTGTCCATAAGGTGCACATCCTCCGGGAGCGGCGACGTGAAGGGATGGTGCTCCGCCTCAATGCGGTTCTCTTCGGCGTTGAACTTGTAAAGGGGGAAGTCCACCACCCAGAGGAAGCTGAAGTCAACCACCGGCTTCAGCTTATACTTTGCCGCCATGTCAAGCCTGAGCTTTCCAAGGCCCTCGGAAACCTTTGCTGTCTCACCGGCGGCAATAAGGAGAAGGTCGCCCTCAACGGCACCCATGGCCTTCCTGAGAGACTCCATGCATTCAGGATCGATGAACCTGGTGAGGAAGGACTTCACCCCGCCCGGCGTAAAGGCTATGGTGAGCAGGCCTGAGAGGCCTGCTGTCTTCGCCATGTTCACCAGCTCCTCTATTTCCTTCCTTGAAAGATGGGAATGGCCGGGGAGCTTGATGGCCTTTACCTTTCCCCCTCCCTCCCGCGTCTTTTCAAAAACCTCGAATTTCACACCGGACACCACAGAGGTGATGTCCGTTATCTCCATACCGAACCGCAGATCGGGCTTGTCTGTGCCGTAGCGGTTGATTGCATCGGTATAAGAGATACGGGGGAAGGGAGTCTGAAGCTCCACTGACTTTGCCTTTTCAAAGACCTGGAAAAGCATCCTCTCTATGGTGTCAAAGACATCCTCCCGTGTGACAAAGGACATTTCCATATCAATCTGAGTAAACTCGGGCTGCCTGTCAGCCCTGAGATCCTCATCCCTGAAACACCGGGCAATCTGAAAATACCTGTCGATCCCGCCCACCATCAGGAGCTGCTTGAAGAGCTGGGGGGACTGGGGAAGGGCATAAAATTTCCCCTGATTGACACGGCTCGGTACAAGGTAGTCCCTTGCGCCCTCAGGAGTGCTCCTCACCAGCATGGGAGTCTCTATTTCCAGGAATCCCTCGCCGTCAAAATAGTCCCTCACCACCTTGGCGGCGCGGTGGCGGAGCACCATCCGCGCAACCATGCCGGGCCTTCGGAGATCGAGATAGCGGTATTTCAGCCTGAGAGTCTCATCAAGGCTCAGGCCCTCTGCCATGTTAAAAGGAGGCACCTTGGAAGGGTTTATGATGGAGAGCTCCGTGGCATGCACTTCTATCTCGCCTGTTGCCAGGTTGCGGTTGCAGGTCCCCTCGGGGCGATCTGTAACGGTGCCCTTTATGGCAATGACATATTCCGCCTTGAGATTCTCCGCCATCCGGAAGACTTCCTCATTCTGCTGGGGGTTGAAAACCACCTGGGTCATGCCATGGCGGTCCCGCAGGTCAATGAATATGAGCCCTCCCAAATCTCTGCGCCGGTTGATCCATCCGGCAAGCGTGACAGTACCGCCGCTGTCCTTTCTTGCAAGGGCACCGCAGGTATGGGTTCTCTTATATTTCTCCGCGTCTTGTTTCATGGCTTACAGTCTCCTTGAGTAATTTTTTGCATCCCTCAATCAGCCTTTCTATGGTACCCGAAGGGTCATCCTTTTCTATAATCACTGCCGGAATTTTCCAGGGCGCCCACTGTTGTGAGCAGTGGGTAAAGGTCCTCTTTTCATAAAGGCACACCGTGGGGACTCCCATCGCTGCGGCACAGTGAAGGGAGCCCGTATCGGTCGAGAAAAATATGCTGCACCGGCCTATAAGGGCAGCCCACTGCCTGAAGGCCAGGCCCCCTGCGAAAAACACATTCCCCTCATTGAGGAAGTCCCTCTCCATCTCTTCCGCCACATGCTCCTCCTCGGGGCCGTAAGTTACCAGGACGCCGTATTCCTTATAGTCAGCCGCCACCTTCCTTATGAAGGTGAGCATGTCATGAGCGGTCCACGGAGGGGTGAGCCACTTCCAGGAGAGATGGATTCCTATTAATTTCTTTCCCGGAGCGGATTTTCCTATGAGCCCGGCGGCATAATCGCCCGCCTCTCTGCCTGGATAGACTTCCAGGGGATAATCGCCGGGATTCCACCCCATTTCCTCGAGAATGGTAAAGGTCTGCCGGACTTCATGGGGGATCGCTTCACCACCGGCGAGAGCCTCATCTATGGCAAGCACCCTGTAGCTTGTGAGCGTAGCAGCAGCTATGAGCCGGGCAGCGATTCTTCTTGAGTAGGTATAGCCAGCACGCTCCCTGGCGCCGGAAAGCATTGCCGTCACGTAGGAGATCACCGTGGGAGAGAGAGCCACGGCCATGTCCCAGGGCCTGCTCCTGAGAGGCGATGCCGCCATGAGAGCCCGAATCAGGGAGTCACCATGATGGTGGACTATTATTTCATCGACATGGGGGTTGCCGAGAAGCACCTCCCTCGTATAGGGCTTCACCAGCACGGCAATGTGCGAGTGGGGATAGCATTCCCGGAGGTTGCGCAGAAAGGGCGTGGAAAGGAGCAGGTCGCCCACTTTGTCAAGCCTGATGACAAGAATATTCTGGAACTGTTCCTTTTCAGAAGCCGTCATTCCCGGCTCCCGTCACGGGGAAACGGCCCGGCAGCAGCCTCCAGGGAGAGCGCCTCCTTGATGCCATTGAGATAATGATGCTGAAGCACAATGTCCTTGCAGAGAGGCGATGAGCCCTTGCTCCGCTCGCAGGCTTTCATAAGCCAGCCGTCGCCGGCCAAAAGGGAGTGCATGCCCAGGGAGAGAGGCGTCATGCCGAGCCGGAGCTTGATCTGAAAGTCCCTGTGCTTGCGGTGAAAGCGTACTGTAGAGATGCCTGCCAGGTGCATCTTGCTGCACTGCTCATCGAATGACACGGGATGCCAGTGATAATTCACGGCCTTATGGTTATAAAGGATGGGAGTCCCGCTCTTTTCTATCCGGTAGCCCAGCTCAAGGTCTTCATGGCCGTACCCGGTGAAATTCTCATCAAACATCCCCACCCTGACAAGGGTGGCTTTCTCCACGAGGGCATTCCCCGTGAGGAAATAAAGCCACGAGAGCCTGGTTCTGCGGTCAGGGTGAAGGGTTCTCCAGAGGCCTCTGTGATCCCTGACAGCCTCGTATTCCTCAAGCGTGTTGACCTGAACCTCGCAGCCCACCACGGCCGAATTCCTGTGGGAATCGTAGAAGCGGGCATGGCTCTCGAGAAGGCGCCTGTCGGGAATGATATCGGCATCGGTGAAAAGCACCAGGGTGCCCTGTGCCTCCCTTATGCCCCTGTTCCGCGCTCCCGAGCGGCCGCTGTTCTCCTGGACGATGTATCGGAGGTTAGGCAGCCTCAGGGCGTGGATCATCTCATCGGTGCCGTCACTGGATCCGTTGTCAACCAGGATAATCTCGTAGAGGTCACGGGAATAGGTCTGCATGGCAAGAGCAGGGAGGATCACCCTGAGGGTCTCCCTCCTGTTGAAGGTGGGGATGACTACGCTTATGAATTCTGGCATTGCAGAAGCTCCTGAAGGGCTTTCATGATATGGGCAAGCAGTTCCTCCTGCCTCTCCTCTTTTTCCCTGCCGCTTACCTCCTGCAATGATTTCTTTTCGACCAATCTATGCGCAACCCTCCAAGGGTGCCACCTTTCCGTGCAATGGGCAAAGTAAAGGGAAGGAAAGACATCCACGACAGGCAGAGAGACACCGGCGGCCACGTGGCCGGCAGAGGTATCCATGGTGACAAGCGCCTTGGTGAGGGAGAGCACCGACGCCCACCTCAGATAGGAAGGATCATGGAACACCGTGAGGCGCTCCTGGCCGAGAGAGGCCGCAAAGGGCTCTGCCCAGGCTTTTTCCGCAGGGCCATAGGTGAGGACAAGATGGCTCATTTTCTGCAGCTCCCCGGCAAGAATTCTCAGGAAGTCATCGCTCCCGCCGTCATCAAGCCACTTGTTTGAAAGATGGAGCGCTACCGGCACTGCCGCGCCGCCGCAGGCGGCGCCAAGGAACTCCCTGGCCCACTTCCCGTGCTCCTCGTCAATGGCAATACGGTAGGGACCGGGGCTCCCCTCCCCGCCAAGGGGCTCAAGAAGCCTGTGCTGCCTTTCTATTTCATGCTCCCCCCCGGGCCTGGAGGGATCGTTCATATAATGGATCTTATGGGTCAGCAGAGCCTGGCAGATGCACTCCTTGACTGGCTGGATAAATCCGGGATTGAAGCCTATCCTGGCGGGCACGGGGGCCATGAAGGGGATGAGGTAGCCTCCCAGTTTTTCCGTCACATTTATGGAAAGGGCTATGTTTCTCTCCCTGAGCTGCCCCGCAACAGTTCTCATCCTTGTCCAGGTGAGCTCTCCAGGCTCAATGACAAGGACTTCGTCAACAGAATGGCTGTCCTTGAGGGCAGGGTATCCCCTTGGTGAGGCGATGACCACGATCCGGGCCCCGGGGACGAGCTTCCTGAGGCTGTCCAGCAGAGGGATGGTGAGTATGGTGTCACCCAGGGCATCAAGCCTCACCACCGCTATGTTCCTGGGCAGGGGGTTAATGGCCACTCTCTCCCTTTCCTACCCTCCCGGGGTAAGGGATTTTTTGATCTCGTTGAAGTAGTAAAAGCTCACAAGGTTTCTTGCACACATAAGGGCGAAGCCTGTGAGCTCCTTGCCGTCGTCCTGCTCCGATATCACCCTTTCGCAGAAATCGATGCCCTTGTCCTGCCAGTTGAAAAGGTCGTTCATCAGCAGGCGCGAGCCGTAAAGCGACGTGGCAAACCGCACGCGCATACCGGGATGCTTGGCAAGAAATATGAGGGCCGTCCTCCCCTTCGCCTTCGTCTGCTCTATCAGCCGGGGAATGTCGCTTTTCTTCCACTTGCTCTTGTAATGAAAGACTATGGCTTTCTTGTTGTAGCGGCTCACGAGGCCGTAGTTTCTCAGGCGCAGGCCCAGTTCCAGGTCCTCCCACCCGTACTCCCTGAAATCCTCGTCGAAAAGGCCCACTTCAAGCAGATATTTCCTTGCGATGGAAACATTGCTCGTCCAGAAGAAGGCGGTGCAGAAATCGGCAATGGTGAACTGCGGCACCTTCCTGTCCAGCTCTGAGGTGTGATTGACCCACCCTTTCACCACGCTGCGGGGATGTATGCGGTGAAAGCGCATATGCTCCGCTATGAGGTTCTCGTCGGCTATTATGTCATCATCGATGAAAAGGACGTAATCGCCCACGGCGCTTTTAATGCCGCGGTTTCTTCCGATTGAGAGCCCGTCATGACCCTGGGTGATAAGGCGGAGAGAACAGGGCCCGCTGAGGGACCTCACCATATCAGAGGTGCCGTCTTCAGAGCCGTCATCGACCACGATAATCTCATACTGGTCCTTTGGAAAATTCTGTTTAAAGAGCGCCACAAGCGATCTCTTGAGAAGATCCTCCCTGTTTCTGGAACAAATCTGCACCGAGACTTTCATCGCTTATAACAGTCCTTTCTTTTTAAGTTCCTCCCTGAGGGTTTCCGCGTAATAATAGCCGAAAATCTTCTTCTCCACGGCGAGCATTTCGCTGTTCGTGCCGCCATGCACGAGCTTTTTCCATTTCCTGACCCATCGATTCTTGAAAAAAGGGCCTGCAAAAAGTGACTGCTTCAGAAAATAGAGCGAATTGATGCCTGTGGCAAGCCGCACCTTCAGGTCGGGATGCTTCTCATAATACATCACCGCCGAGCGGGCAAGCTCCTGGGCCGTCCTGATCATCGCCGGGAGATCCTCCTCCCTCTTCCGCGGCTTGTAATGATAAATGATGGCCTTCGTGTTGAACCTGGCTTTGAGCCCCCTCTGGCGGAGGCGCCAGCCCACCTCATTGTCCTCATATCCATATTCTACGAAGCTCTCATCAAACCCCCCCACATCCTGAAGTTCTCTCCTGGGAACAGAGACGTTGCAGGTGCAGAAGAAAGCCTGAGAGAAATCGGTAAGGCCCGCCTTGATGTCGCGGGGAAACTCGTACCTGTCTATATTGATGATAGGTCCCCTCACGACAGCCCTGGGGAACATCCTGTGAAACCTTGCATGCTCGGCGATGAAGTCCGGCGGCGCAAGAATATCGTCATCGACAAAGATTATGACGTCGCCGCGGGCTTCCTGTATCCCGTAATTCCTTGTGGCAGCCCTTCCGCCCCATGTACGCTTGAGATACCTGAGTGCACACCGGGTCTTCATCGTCATGACCAGCTCGTCGGTGCCATCCTCGGAGCCGTCATCGACGACAAGTATCTCATAGCCGGCGGAAGGGAACTTCTGGTCATCAAGGGTCTTTATGGCACCCTCAAGGAGCTCTTTCCTGTTTCTTGTGCAGATGACAAGGGAGAAACAGGGAGTCTCACTGTCCAGGTCAGGTCTCGCTGACTTTGCGAATATCCTTATCATGCGCTCAGTGGCCCCTTCAAAGGGGCGGTAAAGCTCCTTGAGGTCTCCTCTCATCTTTGCGAGAGCCTCTTGATCAGCCATCAAGGTCATTACCTGCCCGGCAACCTGGCGGGCCTCGAGGACACCCTTGATCTCTGGCACGATCTCGCGGCGCGCCAGGATATTGGGCTGGGCCACGGCTCCCAGGGTTTTTGCAATTCTCCTGATAAGGGGAGCTTTCAGGAGGCGCCCAAGGAGAGGAAGCCAGTCCAGGAGCCCCACAATCCCTATGTAGGGAATTTCCTCAGGCCTGTTAAGAGGAAGGAGGACCACCATGGGCCTGCCAAGGCACCCCGCCTCGCCGGTCTTGGTCCCGGGAATGGTGATGACGAAATCGGAGCCTGCAAGCTCGTCAAGGTGATTCTCCCTCACAAGGCGGATGGCCAGGCCCTCATCAGAGCGGAGGTATTCCTCTTTCTCGTCAATGATTCCCCTCAGCCCCCCGAACTGCCTCACAGGGAGAAGTTCCCGGTCCCCGGCAAACTGCTGCCAGTCCACAAAGGGAGAGATGAGGGCCTTGAACTTCACGGCCGGGAATTTCTCCCTCAGGTACTTTGAAATCTCCAGGTAAAAGGGGAGAAGCGTGCGGAGCTCCTTGAGGCGGCTTCCCGCCATGAAGCATATCTCTTCAACCGGGCCTTCCTCGCGGGGAACGGTGTCTCCCTTGAGGGCACCCTTCACGGAGTCCACGAGGAGATCACCTACGACAAAAGCCTTGTTCCCGCTTATGCCGCTCCGGACAAGGGCCTCCCTGTCGCTCTCGGTCTTGACAAAATAGCCGTGGAAGTACTGATCAACGCTTTTCTTACCCCATTGATAAGCCCATGCAGGGGCTTCCCATGACCTGGCGAGGAATGCTGTGAGGGTAATCTCCCCGCCCAGATGGAGAAGCTCGGCGCTGGACTTGCCGCTCCTGTCGAGGAGGAGGGCGGGATACCCGGCAGGGGGAATGACCTCGTCAACTCCGGGGATGGCCTGGACCACGGACTTTTCACCGCCTGAGGCAAAGACGCAGGGGAGGAGCACGACAGATATACCGTATTCGGGGAGAAGCTCTTTCAGCACCTTTACGGAAGGCCTGAGCCACCCCGCTATCTCGCCGGGGCTGTTGGCAAGGACATATATGCGCTTCTCAGTTTTATTCATATACCGTATGGGAAGCCTGCGGGAAGGCAGGGGGCCCTCAGATGAGCGTCCCCCCGATTTTTTCTATGATATCTGTGGAAGAGCGCCCGTCCACGAGGGAAAATGCCCTGAGCTCTCCTCCATAGGAGCGCACCACTTCCGCTTCAGGGATTTTCTCGAGGTCATAATCGCCGCCCTTCACGTGCACATGGGGCTTCAAGGCGCCTATCACTCTTACAGGGGTGTCCTCTTCAAAGAGCACCACATAATCCACCGATTCAATGGCACTGAGCACCTCAGCCCTGTCGGGACCGCTCACTATGGGCCTCTTTTCACCTTTCAGGCGCTTCACTGAGCTGTCGCTGTTGAGGCCCACGATCAGGATGTCACCAAAGGTCTTTGCCGCCGCAAGAAGCCTGACATGGCCCACATGAAGTATGTCAAAGCAGCCGTTGGTAAAGACCACCTTCAGGCCTTCACCTTTGAAGCGGGCCACAATCTCCGAGAGTTCCTCGAGGCTCTTGAGCTTCTCTTTACCCATAAGGAAAAACCTCGCTCCTGGCCGCCGGGGCCGGGCCACCTGTCAGAAAGCGGTTGAAAGATGCTGCTTGTCAATCACGTCGATAAGCTCGGAGATTGAGACGGTGGCGGTGCCTACCTTCTTCACGACGACGGCGGCGGCAAAATTGGAGAGGATCATGGCCTCCCTGAACGAGGCGCCCGCCCGGAGCGAGAGGGCCACCACTGAGAGCACCGTATCGCCCGCCCCGCTCACGTCAAATACCTCGCTTGCGAGGGCTGATACGCTGGCAGTTTCGCCTTTATCGGTAAAGAGAGCCATTCCCTTCTCCCCCCTGGTGATCAGCACTGCCTCGTTCTTGAATTCACTGAGGATCGTCTGCCCCACCCTGCCAAGGCTCTCCTGGTCGTTAATCTTCTCGCCGGCAACGCTCACCGCTTCTTTTTCATTGAGAGCGATGAGGGTGGCACCCTTGAAGATGCCGATGTTTTCCGGCTTCGGGCCCACAACGACCTTGCCCCCCGTTCTTGCCTTCCATTGCATTATCCTGCCAACAAGCCCGTCGTTCAGCAGCCCCTTGTTGTAATCAGATATCACCACGAGCTTGTGCTTTTCAAGGCTCTCTTCAAGGTGCGCGCCGAGCTTCTCTGTCATCCCACCGTTTATCCTGTCGCGTTTCTCGATATCAGTCCTGCATACCTGCTGATGGTTCGCTATAATTCTTGACTTGGTCGTTGTGGGCCTTGAAGGGTCTGTTACCAGTCCCGTGACATCAACGCCTCTCCCTGAAAGCTCCTGTCTCAGCCTCACACCGTATTCGTCTTCACCGATAATGCTCACAATGGAGCTTCTGGCACCGAGGGAGCAGAGGTTGTTTACCACGTTTGCCGCCCCTCCCGGTGAATAGGAGTAATAATCAACCTCCACGACGGGTACAGGGGCCTCAGGGGATATGCGGTTCACCTTCCCCCAGATCCATTGATCCAGCATGCTGTCGCCAAGGACCAGCATGCTGATTTCCCTGAAGTTGAAAATAAGCTCCCTTGCTCTTTCCCTTTCAATAAGCATCATATGGTATCTCCTCGATCCTGGAATCAGTTGCCCGCTGTCCTGCGGAGCTCTTCTATGACTCCCGCGGCAATCAGGGGGATCATGAATTCATGGTGGCCCGTGAGGCTGTACCCCTTTCCTCCAAGCTCCTTCGCCCGGTTCACCGGGTTGTTGAGAGAGCGGTACTGCCTGAGAAAATCGATATTGATGCCGGTAAAGCCTTCCACCCTGCAGCCCAGGTTCCTGGCCGCGGCTATGGCCTTCTCAATGACGGTGGGAAGCACCACGGCCGAACCGGCGTTCATGATGACGCTCCCTTCGGTGGCCTGGGAGATGATCCCGCACAGCAGCCTGAAATCATGGAAGGATGCGGCGCCGATAGCATCGCCGCGGGCTGCGGGATGGGTGTGAAAGATATCGCTTCCCAGTGCGACGTGGACAGTGGTGGGTACGCCGGCCTTCCGGGCCTCTGCGAATATGCTCATCGAGGCGAAAGGTGCTTCCGAAATGCGCTCGCCTATTACCTCCCCGAATCCCCTCTTTTCCTCGTAAGCCCTGAGGGCGCATTCGTTAAGTATATCACCCGTTTCACGGACCATGCCGAATGTGCCCTCCCTGATTCCATCGGCCACATTTTCCGATGTCTCGCCCACGAGGGCAATCTCCAGGTCATGGACACTTCCCGCGCCGTTGAAGGCTATTGCATTGATGATGCCCCTTTTCACAAGGTCTATCACAATGGGTGATAATCCCACCTTTATCACATGGGCTCCCATGGTAAGAAGGACGAGCCGGCGGGAAAGATGGGCCTTCACGATGGAATCTATGATCTCCCGGTACTCACCGCCTGCGAGGATCGACGGGATTGTCGCAATAAAATCGGCAAAGGTGGAGCCTTCGCGGTAGGGCCTGGCAAACCCCTGACATGACACCTTGTTTTTCCTCGCGGCAATCGAGTAGGTGCGGATCCGCGAGAAATCAAGAGGCTCAAAGTGCATGGGCATTTAGCGGAGCTCCTCCAGGACCTTGATATGCTTGTGAGCCGAGACATCCCACTGGTACTTCTGAGCCTGTTCAAATCCTCTCTTCCTCATCTTCGCCGTGAGGTCCGAATCTGAGATGATGAGCCACATTTTTTCGGCGAGATCGGCGGCATTCTTGGGATCAAAGTATGCCACGGCATCCTGGGCCACTTCCACGAATGGAGGTATTTCCGAGACTATGCATGGCACGCCGCACGCCATCGCCTCCAGGATCGGGAGGCCGAAGCCTTCATAAAAGGAGGGAAAGACAAAGAGCTTCGCCAGGTTGTAGAGGGCCAGAAGGTCTTCATCAGTCACTTCCCCCAGCCACACCACATCCTCTTTTACGGAGAGCTTCTCCACCAGCGATACAATTGAGTTTTTCGTGGTTTTCTTTGGGATCCCGATACGGGACAAGAGCTTCCGGGACCATCCCGTTGTGCCGTTGCTTCCCACGAGGGTCCCCGGGCATTTTCCCGCCACGATAAGCTTATGAGGAAAGGTATACTCCTTCTTCGCCTTTTCAAAGGCATAGAGGAGCACATCAATGTTCTTCCGCTTTTCCACGTTGCCCACGAAGAGAATATAGGGGAGCCCTTTGCTGAAGCGGTCAAGGTACTGCGCTGCCTTCTCCCTCTCCAGCTCCTGGGGCTTGAAGATCTCCTCGACTCCATGGGGGATCACTTCAATCTTCTCCTGCGGTATCTCAAGGAACGTGCAAATCTCGCTCCGTGAGAAATCCGACGGGGTGATTATCATGTCGGCGGCCTCGCAGGCCTCCTTGATCCTTTTCCTGTCGTTATAGCCTTCGCTTCCCTTTCTCTTGTGCGAATAGCGATAAGGGGCCAGGTCATGAATGGTCACGGCTCTCCGTGCCGAAGGGAAAAAATCTATCCTGCTCCAGGGAAACCATATGACATCGAGCATGGAAATCCTGGAGTCCTTTACGGTCATGAAATCGAGCTTCTTCTCGGGGAAGTGCTTTTGAATACTTTTCTCATCAGATTTATGCTTGACCATTATGAAATAAAACTCGTGGTTGAACAGGCCAAGCATCCGGGCGACTATGCTGCGGGTAGCCCTTCCCATTCCCCTTGTGTCCCGTGCAAGAAAAGAGGCATCAATTCCTATCTTCAAGGTAAATCTCCTTCCGGACGCGCCTTTATAGTATGACCGGCGAGGTGCACCTTACAATTATTAGGGGACTTGATTAAATTTCCTCCTTTTGCCCGTGAGCCTCTCAATGGCGTCAAGCACATCAGCCACCGGTATGTCATGGTAACAGGAGAAGTCATTGCAGTGCTCTTTCACGCATTTTTTCGCGCAGCGTCTGCCCGGGGGGAGAACGACCTCGTATTCCGTTCCATAAGGCCGCCATCTTGAGGGAAAATCGCTTGCAAGGGCGAAGATTCCTACCGTGGGCACCTTCATCGCCGCAGCAAGGTGCATGGGAGCCGAATCGGGGCAGACAAAGACCTGGCAGCGGGAAATTACCGCCGCGAGCTCCTTGATAGAGGTCTCGCCTGCAATATTAAGGGGCTTCTGCTTCATAAGGGTGGCCACGGCATTCACAAGTCCCCTCTCCATGCCGCTGCCGGTCAGAAGGACCCTGCCTCCGAAGCGCCCGGCGACTGCATCGGCCAGGCCCGCGAAAAAGTTGACAGGCCAACGTTTCTCATCGAGAGGGAGCCCCTTGCCGACGTGAAAGCCTATAAGCGGTGAGCTTCCATCCCATCCTGCGCGGGCAAGTATGGCACCCGCCCGCTCTTCTGATTTTCCGTCAACATGGATGGCCACTTCAGGTGCCTCAGCCTCACAGCCCAGTATCCTTGCATAATCAAGCATTATATCAACCCAGTGGCTCGTGGTATCGTGATGCTCCGATCTGACCCTGACCCGGTGGGTATAGAGAAAGCTGTAAAAAAGCCTGGAGTCCTGGCCGACCCTCGTGGGAATGCCTGAGAGAAAGAGCAGCCACGCTTCCTCCACCCTGCTCCAGAGCACAATGCCTGTATCAAAGCTCTCCTTCCTGAGGGCTTCAGCCCGGCGGCTGAGGTTTCCCCACCCTTTCAGGTTCCCCCCCGGGACACCTATCACGCCGTCGAGGGCTGGATGGCCTTCCACAGCTTCCCTGAGCTCATCACGCACCATCATGGTAACTGACGAGCGGGGAAAATGATGCCTGAGAGGCTCAAGGAGCGCCGTGGAGAGCAGAAGATCGCCCAGTCCTCCCGCAAGATGGATAATAAGAATCTTTTTCCCCATGTGATCCGGTCCTTTCAACGATGGGCCCTTCCATGAAAGAAGATAATTCTCACTTTGCGCCCTTGAATCCTATCAGCACGGACTCCTCTCCATGGAAGGATTTCCCCGGGAAAAGCCCGTAATATCATGAGAAAACAATTTCCTGGCATGGGTCAGGACTCCCGGAGGGTAGGGCTTTATGGCAGCCAGACTCATTTATGATCTCGCAGCTCTCGATTTATCCAGAACGGAAATCCCCATCGAGGAGATCCGGAAGATCAACCAGCAGCGCTTCGACATGGAGCAGCTCTCGGGGATCTTCACCATTGACCGGCAGAACAAATTCATCATAGGCTACAAGGACGTCTCTGACAGCGAGTTCTGGGTTAAAGGTCATGTTCCGGGACGCCCCATTTTCCCCGGGGTCCTCATCATCGAGGCCGCTGCGCAGCTCTGCACTTATTTTTATAAGATCGCCCTCAACGACGATCCCAGGAGGTTCCTCGGCTTTGGTGGCCTCGACAAGGTGAAGTTCCGCGGCACCGTCCTTCCCGGTGACAGGCTCATACTGATAGCAAAGAACACGGAGCTGAAGAGCAGGATCGCTATCTTTGAAACCCAGGGCGTGGTAAAAGGCAAAGTGGTATTTGAGGGCATCATCACGGGGATGCCCATTTAATCGTGCTCTTCCAGTCAACATCCCACACGGGCTGCTCTTCCCTGACCCCTTTCAATACCAGAGGCTTGAGGGGATTCGCCGTGACATGGTCTCTCACCTCGCAGAACGCGCTTTCGCTCAGAAGCACCTGCCCCGCCCTGGCCTTGTGGAGAATCCTGGAAGCCAGATTCACGGTGCTTCCCGTGACTTTAAACTGCATTCTGAGATAGGTGCCCACGTTGCCGGCGTAAACCTCTCCGGTGTTGATGCCCACGGCGATGCCGGGAACGGGGAGATCCCTTCTCTCACGGGCCTGGGCAAGCTGAAGAGAGGCCTCCATGATACGGCAGCCGCTTCTCACTGCATGAAGGGCGTTGTCATCGGAGTGCCCCGTCACGCCGAAATAGGCCATCATCTCCTGGGCGATGAATCCTTCCACTGTCCCGCTCTCCCTGGCTATAATCTCGGAGAACCTGCTGAAATAATCGTTAAAGAGGGAGACTACCTCCTCGGCGAGAGCCCTCTCGAAAAAGAGCCTTCCCGGCTTCAGGTCAAGGAAGAGTACCGTTGCTCTCATCCTTTTTCCTGTTTGAAAAGTTTCTGAGAGCACCGTATCGACGAGATCTTCGCCGACATAACGCTTCAGGCAGAGCCTGAGCCATTCTCCCTCGTGCAATTCGGCAAGGAGACTCTCAAATTTCTGCAAAAGCCATTGAGCATTGAGTTTTTCTGCTATCTCTATCGCCTTTTCCAGATAGGACACTGCCTGAGGCTTGTCATTCATCCTGTGATAGAGCAGGCCGATCTGAAAAAGGACCTCGGCAGTCTGAAACGGGATGGAAAGCCCCTGATAGAGCTCAAGCGCTTCGTGGAAGCGTTTCATGCTTTCTTCAAAGCGGCCTTCAGCCCTGAGCACTATGGCATGGATTTTCAAGGCCTCGGCCACGAGCGGCCTCGCATCAAAGCGCCGGAAGGTCTCGAGGGCGCCGGTCAGCTTCCCCGATGCCTCACCGAGCTCGCTCGAGCTGAGATGATTATAGGCGATGTCCTTTTCATTGATTGCGCTCCATATCTCGTTTCCTGCCTCGCGGGCCATTGAAAGGCTCCTCTCTAGGTACCCCGAGGCCTTGCCGGTCTCCTTCAGGGAGGTGAAAGCTCTCCCGAGGTTATTGCACATCACCATGAGGCCATGGGAGTCCTGCAGCTTTTCGCAGAGCGCAAGGTCCTTCTGAAAAAAATCAATCGCCTTGCGGAATTCCATGTTCTGAAGAGAGCATCTCCCCAGGTTTCCAAGGGTGATGGCAATTCCGTATTCATCGCCTTCCCGCTCTTTGAGGCGGAGTGATTCCTGGTAATGGCCGAGGGCCTCCTCGACCTGCCCCATCTCGGTGAAGATCATCCCCATGGTATCAAGGACCTGGGACTGTTCGGCCGGGAGCTCCAGTGCGCGGTAGAGCGCGAGGGACTGCTTCAGGCTCTCCATGGCCTCAACCCTCAGGGAGGCTTTGGAGAAGCAAAGGCCGCGGTAATGGAGGTATCTTGCAAAGGGTGCTGTTCTCTCCAGGCCTTTCAGCAGCAAAGCGCTCCTGGCAAGGGCTCTCCGGGCTCTCGTGAGATGGTTTCTCCTGTACCACAGGAGAGCCTGCTCCTGATACAGGGCGACCAGCTCCTCCGGGGCCCCGGGTGTGCAGTGGCTGATGGCCAGACGGAGACATCTCTCGGCTTCATTGAAACGGGCCAGTCTCCCGTAAGCCCTCGCAAGGTGAAAATACAGGAAGGCTCTCTCAATGGGAGTGATTTTCCTCTTTTTCAGCAGGCGTGAAAGATATTCAGCGGCCTCCCGGGGTTGCCCCCCTTCAAGAAGGGACAGGGGCTCCCGGTGAATTTCTCTGAGACCTTCAAAAGCAGCCATGATCCCTCACAGCACAAGTGACCTGAGCGATTCCAGGCAGGGTACGGTCACCTGGCTCTTCATCATCCTGATAAATCCCTCATTGCAGAGGGCGGCAAGAGTTCTCGAGACAGTCTCGCGGCTTGTGCCAAGCTGCGAGGCGATCTCCTTATGTGAAGAGGGAAGCTGAAAAACGACGCCTTCCTCGCATATCACTCCATTTCCCGCCACGCTGTCAAGCATCATCTGGGCAAGCCTCCCCCTCACCGAATGGCATGCCAGGTCTTCAATCCGCCTGTTGGCATCACGAAGGCGGCCTGCATACACGGTGAGAAGCTTTATAGCCACCTCAGGATGAGTGCGCAGGTATTCTTCAAAGTCACCGCGGAAAATCACGAGCACCTCCGCCTTGGAAATGGCCACGACCGATGCTGAGCGGGACTTCCCGTCCAGAAGCGAGAGTTCGCCGAAGGAATCCCCCCTTGAAAGGGCGGCGAGGGTGATCTCCCTCCCGCTGGGAGAGTCCCTTACAATCTTCACTTTTCCCGAGATAATTATAAAAAAAGCGCCCCCCTCTTCTCCCTGAAAAAAAATATACTCCCCTTTGTGAAACCTTGTTGAGACGGCGATTCCCTCAAGATCCTCCAGTTCCTTGCTGCCGAGCTCTGAGAAAAGGGGCACATCGGTGAGGATCCTCTCATCTGAGGAGGTTCCTCCTGCATGGGGTGTACGCTGAGCGAGGCAAGGGCTCCCCTTGCCTCGACACTTGTTTTCCCTGACGGCGCCCAATTTCATGAAAGCTTGGCAAGAATCCTCGCCACGCGGGGATCACCTGCCATGTCCGCGAGAGGATGGGACATGAAATATGAGAGATGGGGCAGAGACTTTATCTTCGCCGTATTCTCCTCTTTCACAAGGTGCTTGTCAAGCCTGGTGATGTACTCATCCCTGAATTTCGGATCAGCGGAAAGCTTTATCTTCTCCTTGATGGCCAGGTTTTCGAGGCTTTTCAGGAGCTTCTCATCGGCCTGCTCGAGGCGGAAGAAGACATGGTTGAAGATGTTGGGATCATTTCTCCCCGTGGTGAGCACAAAGGCCACCGCCGTCGCCTGTGTGTCGGGATCGCCCGACTTGAGCTGGTTATGGAGCTCCTCGTTGGTCACCTCGGCAGGCGCCCCTGCCGCTGAAACATAGACGTGCTGGATAGGCGACCGCGATATATTCCCCTTCATATCCTCGGCTTCGACGTAATACTGAACAAGCTCGCCCTCCTTGCCCTGGGGGACTTCAAGCTCCACCTTGGTCCTGTACTCATCGGCCCTCACCTTGGGGTCCACCCACACATCGGGCTTGTTGGGAAGGTCCGGGAAAGGCATTTTTGTCATGGCATGCCCGCTCTTCCAGGGCTTGACGCCTGTCCCCTCAAACATGAAATCCTGGGATCTGTCGAGCTTGCCGTCATCATCGGTCCGGTATTTCACTTCCACGGACTTCACGTTGTTCACGTCATAGACATAGCTCACCACGTTGAAGCTCGAAGGCATGCCCTTGGGGTTGTAAGGGTAGTGCATGGGAAGGAATATGCTTGGGCCCACGGCGTCCTTGTCCTTGCCATGGCGGTCGATGACCTTGCGGGCATCTTCCACGGCCCTGTTGGCGCCCGTCACCGACGAATAGGAGAGGACATTGTCGGGGTTCCAGTATTCATAGCAGGAAGTCTGGCCCACGAGGAGATTGTTCCAGGCCTTCTCAGTATCGGTGCCGCTCCCGGCTATGATATTGCCGATGCTTTCTTTTGTCAGGCCGGCAGGCTCGAGGCTGTCGGCGGTGAGGACCTCGTTCTTGGCTGCCGTAAGGGTGGCCCATGAATTCTTTTTAGGCGAATAGCCTGTATAAGCGGGGTCGTCCATCCATTTCGAGAACTGGGGATCGCCCAGGTTGGCTCCCCACCAGGCGCCGTCCTCTACATGGATCACGTCGCCTCCTTCGTAGTGCTTCGGCTCGCCCTGGCCCGAGACCAGTTTCGGCTTCTCGGGAGGGAAAAGCTCCAGGTAGTCCGAGATGGTAGTGAAGACCACCTGGCCCGGGTACCGCGTCGCCATATCTATGGGGACGTTCCTGTGGAACTCCCCGCTGTTTGAGCCGTTGTTGTCGCCGTCGGTGGCGAAAAGCACGAAGAGGGGATGGGCAGGATCGGTATTGTATTTCTGGAACTTGGTGATGACGTCCTGGATCTTGCTCCCGTCACGATCCTTCTGGATATACGACGAGAGGGAGCGCTCCTCGGGGACTACGACCATGAGCTCCTCGCTGCCCGTCATGGGGTCCACATGTTTCACGTAGTGGGGCTTGAGGGCCTCAGGCGACACAAGGTGGACCTTGGCAAGGTCATTGGGAAGCGTCTCATAGGTATGAGTGCCTGGGTTCCTTCTGTCAGCCTTGTTGGGCGGCTTGAGGCCGTCGGCCGTGTTGTGGTAATCCTCGTTGGCACGGTCAAAGTGGAGGTTGTCCACCATGGTCCATTCAATGCCCGCCTTCTTGATGGCAGGTATCATGCGCTCGCTGAAAGCCATCTCCGGCGGAAAGAATCCCTTGGAAATGGGGCCGCCGAAGAGCTTGTCAACGGCATGCTGGTGCATCTTGATCTGGAGCTCTATATCCTTGTCGCTGTTGACGCCGCCATCAGTGTGGCCCGTGGCGATAAGCCCCATGAGGGGATGATGATAGCCGATGTTGACGAAATCCAGTCGCGGGTTCCCTTCCGAGGTGAAGGAATCCTTGCGGAGGTTCCGGTAATGGCTGCTCCAGTCCTTGCCCGGCCAGAGCCCGCGCTCGGCGGACTTTTCCATGTTTTCCATGAGAGAGCCTGAAAAGGAGACCTGGATCCCGAAATGGGGATAGTCGGGCTTCCCTTTCATCGATTCAACGGCATAAGCCTCGGCATCGCGGTATACTTCTCTCCGGTTCTCCGCATCGCCCGTTCCCAGAACATAATTGTTGTACTCGGGAGTGTCGGCGGGGTGAACTCCGGGGCGATAGATAGGCTGGTGATCGTGAAGATCGATGGAGACAAAGATCTTGCCGGCGTTCTTTTCCCGAAAGTCCCTGATGAATTCGGTCCGCTCGGCACCCGTGAGGCTCTCGAGCTTTTCACGGATCTCAAGGGCCGACAGAAGAGGATTGACCTGCTCCTGCTTTTCCGGCTCAGCAGGCGGTGACATTTTTACCTCTGAAGCTCCTCGCTGGAGCTTTGACTCCTTACCGGAAGGCACAGACCCTGCAAAGCCGTCACAGGGCACACTGTCGCCAGGCGGCGGCCCACTGCTCTTCGCCGGCGGCTGTCTTTTGGGATCATGGCTTACAAAGGAAGGCTGAAACCGCCCAATCTCTGAAGAATCCATCAGAAAATCCCCCTCTCCTAAGGCTTCCCCGGGGATGAAGCCTGCTCTTTGACTCCAAAAGGCAAGAATATGCCATATGTCATTGTACCATGGGAGGGACGCCCATGTCTATATGAAAGGTCTTGCCATTTTGTTACATTTCCGGTACCCCGGACTTCTTCCGCCCGGTTACTGGACCCCGTCGGGCCTCACCATCGTGGGGCCTTTGATGAGAATGCCGCCTGCACCCTGGCGGAGCTCGGCGGCATTTGCCTCGTCAGTATCTACATGCATGTCAAGCATAAAATCATTACTGACACGAACAATCACGTCATCATAGACAATGCCCCGCTCGCCGCCTACCTTCACCATCACGCATTCCCCGTCCTCCACGCCAAAACGCTGCGCGTCCGGGGGAGTCATGTGGATGTGGCGCTTCGCCTGAATGACCCCGTGGTCAAGGGCCACCTCGCCGGCGGGCCCGATGAGCCTGATGCCGGGCGTTCCAGAGGTGTCCCCGGAGAGGCGGACAGGAGCATCTATCCCGAGGGCGAACTCGTCGGTTCTTGATATCTCGACCTGCGACTCCTTCCTTTCAGGGCCCAGGACCCTCACGTTCTGGATGGTGCTTCTGGGCCCTGTAAGCGAGACAGTCTCGTTGCAGGCGAACTGGCCGGGCTGTGAGAGAGGGGCCTTCACCGTGAGGCGTGCGTCTTTTCCGAAAAGAGTCGCCACATGCTCCTTCGTGAGATGGATGTGGCGGGCGCTGATGCTGATGGGGATTTTCAGATCTTCATCCATGGTGCCTCCTTTCTAGCTGGATTTGCCGAATCCGGTGATGATGAGGGTCCTGCTGCGGGAATCCCCTGAGAGCTGGAGCACTCCCCTTCTTTCGGCGTCCTTGAGTAGATCGCTGAAAGTCCTGTACCCATGAGCCGACTCGGTAAATGACGGCTTCTTTCTCTTTATGGTGTCCTTGACCATCGAGGAGTAGATGATCTCCTTGTTCTCCCTCATAAGGGCGACGACGGAGTCGATAAGGAGCTGGTAGGCCTCCTTCTTGTTCTCGGGCAGGTCCTTGATTATTCCAGAAGGGATATCCTTGGGCAGGTCCAGGTCCTCGTAAAAGATGAACTCGTCGCAGTTGGAGATGAGCAGGTTCGACGCTGACTCCTTAAGGCTGATGCCGATTACGTGTTTCCCGTTTTCCTTGAGCTTGCTCACCAGGGGCGAAAAATCGCTGTCGCCTGACATAATGACAAAGGTGTCAATGTGCTCCTTGGAATAAGAAAGGTCCATCGCGTCAACAACAAGTCTTATATCGGCAGAGTTCTTGCCTACTCTTGAGCGTTTCGGGATCTCAATGAGCTCAATGGCCGCTTCATGGAGATCCCTTTTCTGATCAGGGTAGCGGGCCCAGTCTGAATAGGCTCTCTTGACGATTATCTTGCCTTTCTCCACAAGGCGCTCAAGAACTTTGGCAATATCAAACTTTTTCTTCCGGTTTTCAAAACCAAGGGCGATGTTGTCAAAATCAATAAAAAGGGCAAGCGTGTTTGCATGCTCCACCGGTGAAGACCTCCTGTAAGAGTGTAGGATAGTATTCCCTATTATAGCATGGGAAAGGTTCTTTTGCAAAAAGAATAGTAAGAGAGCCCTGCATAACTCGCAATGAAAATGCCTGTGGGAGATTGTGGACACAA
>JAVHLM010000012.1:137335-187585 GCA_031082125.1 Candidatus Eremiobacterota bacterium | reverse complement strand
CGGGTTTCAGACGTGGCTGCCGTTGGGCGGAATGTTTTTTGCGGGGGAAAGATTTTTAAGGCAGCATTCAAGGTGCCCGTCATCAACAGACGCGCGCTGTTACGCAGGTGAGCCCGGGCTGCTTCTGTTTGAGATTCTGCGTTTCAGCAGCGGTCTTGTTCACTTCACCGGTGACATCTGTTCACCTCATGGCGGGATCCTGCCAGGTTTCCCCGTCCAGAGCTTTCTTTCCCCATGGATCCCGGCCGGCGGGGGAGGAGGGAGGCCTTCGGGGCCGCCTTCACCATGCTGATAAAGCGGAGCCCCTCATCAAAGCTTTCGAGCATGAAGGCCCCCATGGTGAGGCTCCCCGAGGCATAGAGGCACAATCCCTCGTTGTACCTGGTTTTGCTATAGTAGGCAGTCCCGCCGGCTGCCGGTTTCTTTTTCAGGGACTTCCTGTCCAGGAGCCCCAGAAGCTTCTCAAAGAGCGCCAAGTTCTTCTTTTCATCAGGTGATGTGATGATGAAGCCTTTGAAGGTGTGGCCCTTATCCTTGTATTCAGCTTCAAGCGCCGCCGGGTGCTCATCGATGCCCAGGAACCCCTTCATCGTAAGTTTCTCTGAATGGGCGACCTTTCCAGCCGCCGGGAGCAGCGAGAGCTCCGCGGGGGGAGAGCGGTCGCCGGGAAGAGAGGCGAAAAGGCTTAGAGCGGCGGCGGTGACCGGGCTCTTGAGGGTTTTCAGTGAGGCGCAGTAGATGCGGACTACGAACTTCCCCTGGTAGCCGTAGAGCGATCCGGAATCTCCGAATGACTCCGTTCCCAGGGGATGGTATGCACTGCCGGAAGAGCGGTACGTCGAATAGAGGCCGAAAGCCATAAGTTTATCGGCCATCTCGAAGATATCCACGGTGAGGAGGCTGTCAGCCTCTCTTTTGTTGGTATAGATGCCTGAGGCGGCATTGAGAAAGCCGAACTGGAAATACTGCTCGGCCTCCCCGTCAATGAGCTCGAAGAGGTCATCCTTTCCATAGAGGCGGGGCTTCTGCGCCTGCACCCAGCCTTCGGAGAAATTGTCGGCCGGGAGGCTTCTGAGGAGGGCGTCGGCTTCCTCGGAAGCAAGGTGCGGGGGTCCTGAGAGGAAAGGCATTTCCTGGGCTGAAGACTCCAGAAGCTCAATGCTGCCCTCCAGCAGAACGAGCGATATAAGCAGCGAAGCAAGAAAGACCGCTGTTTTTTTCATTGCTTTACCTGTTTCTGAGAGCCCACCCCGCGCCGTCATCTCAGGAGAATCTAGGCAAGAAGCCGGTGAGCCTCCCTCATTCTTGACCTTATATCGAGGCTGTGGGCGCACTTTATCATGCACCTCCTGCAAGAGAGGCACCGGGATGCCTTTTCAGAGGCATGGAGCTCGGAATAGCTTTCCCGTGCGAGATCCATTTCGCGGTATCCCTCGGCATACATCAGGAATCTCAGGATATCGGTGCACTGCACGCCATGGGTGCAGCTCCCGTCGCAGCTCCCGCACGAGCTGCAATGAAGCGGGGCTATGTCATGGGCATAGCGGCTCAGCGCTTTCCTGTCGCTGAAGGTCATTTTCGAGCCCATGACGTCGAAGTTCTGGTTGAGCTGATCCATGCTTGTGACGCTCGGAATGGTCGTATCGATGTTTTTATCATTGAGAACCCACCTTAGAGCCGCCTGGAAAGGATTAAGCTTTGAAGATGCCCCCGCCTGATAGCCCCCGCACATGATCTTCATCGCGATAGTCGCCACGCCGGCCTTGCGGGCTTCCGCGACGGCTTCCTTCACGTCCTGGCCCACCTTGAAATTATAGGTCGTGAGCACCGCGTCATAGAACTTCGATTTTGTCACGGCCTTGAGCACCCCGGCCATGTTGCTGTGGGTGCTGACGCCGACGAACCTTGTTTTTCCCTGTTTTTTCAGCTTCGCGAGGAACTGCTGCCATTCTCTGTTCTGCACTTCCTCCTCGCTCTTGAGGGCATGGAGAAGCAGCAGATCAAGGTAGTCAGTTTTCAGGGAGACAAGGCTCTGCTCCACCGTCCTCTCCATCTCATCGATCCTGCCGGGAGGGACTTTCGTGCAGATGATCACGTTTTTTCTCTTTTTCCCCAGCAGATTGCCGATCATCTTCTCGTTGTTGCCCCCCTGGTAGCGGGCTGCCGTGTCGATGTAGTTGATCCCCATCTCGAGGGCCTGCGCCAGCACGGAGGAGTCATTGGTGATCATCGCGCCGAAGCCCACTTCCGAGACTTTCAGGCCTGTCTTTCCAAAGGCCCGGAATATCACCTCTTTCTTTACCGGAGCGGGCTTCGCACCTGATTCCCCGATGCTGCCGGCGGTGATACCGGCAAGGAAGCGGGGATCAGAGCACAGGCCTGCCACTATTCCTGCACCGACAACGCTTTTGCATGCCTCTGTGATAAAGTCTCTTCTGTCCATAGGGAATGCCTCGCTTTTTATCTGGAATTCTGGAGAGTTTTCCGCCAGTATCATAAGTATAGCAGAAAGGAGCCGGCCAGGACAAGAAAAAGGATAAAAATGGCCAGGGCTGTTATTCTTTGGCCCCGCGGGCACGGAGAAAGGCAATGAGCTCCTTCATCTTCTGCTCATCTTTGCTTCTGTCGACACGGTCTATGTGAAGGGACATGCTCTTCAATTTCTCCACCGCGGTGCCGAGCGGTGTTTTTCCCGAGGCGTCCCTTGCGTTGATGGGAGCGCCGTGGGAGATGAGGAGCTCCGCTGTCGCCTTTGCTCCCTCTTCCGCGGCATAGGAGAGGGGCGTTCTGCCTGACTTGTCCCTGGCGTTGACATCGGCGCCGCTTTTGACAAGGGCCGCCGCCAGCTCCCTGTTTCCCAGACCCGATGCCGCATAATGCAGGGAAGACTTTCCCTGCCTGTCCTTTGCGTTCACCGCTGCGCCCCTGGACAGGAAAAGCGCCGCCATCTCAGTTTTGCCGAAGGACGCCGCGTCTATAAGTAATGTTAAACCTTCATCGCTTACCGCGTTGATATCAGCTCCTTTTGAAAGCAGATAGAGGACTATGTCCTTATGGTCAGCCCTCGCTGCGGCCATCAGGGCGGTCCATCCGCCGCTGCTCTTTCCCTTTCCATTGACAAGCTTTGGATTTTTCGCTAGGAGAGCCTTCACTTTTGCCAGGTCCCCCTTGTAGGCCGCGCCAAAAAGATCTTCAGCCTGATCGGCTCCCGCGTGCGCCGTCACAAAGAGCATAAAACAAACAAGAGCCGCTGCCGCGATAAGGCTTTTCATGAGCCTGCCTCCCCTTCGCCTCTTCTCCGCTTTTAATCAATTGTAGCAAAAAGGAGCCCCTGTGGCAAGAATCGTTTTCAGCCGGGCTGCCCGGAAGCCCGGGCGGTCATCGGAGGCACTTTAAGCCACGCGGGCGACCCGGCAGTCACCGCCCTGCCTGCTGCGGGGGAAGATGATGGTGAGGCGGGTCATATCTTCAGGAAAATTCTTTTCTTGTAGAACACGGCCATGATGCCGTACCAGACCATCACAAAGGCAAGGGCATAGCCCAGCGATGCCGCCTTATCAGGCAGCCAGGAAGCAAAAAGGCCGCTGTAGATCACCGCCTTGAGGCTCAGCCCCGAAGCCAGGGGGACCTTTATGAAATCGAGGAAACGGGCAAAGATGCCGGAGAGGACAAAGACCGTGATCGCATTCGATCCATACACAATGAAAAAATGGAGCCCCCGCCTTGCGCCTCTCACATCCACAAGCCAGTAGCAGAAGGCCATTGAGAGAAGGGCGAGCCCCCCGGTGAAGAGCGTGTAGGAGCTTGACCAGATGTTTTTATTCAGCGGAACCCAGAAATTCATCAGGTACCCTGAGAGCGCCCCGAGGGCTCCCATGATGGCCATGCCCCTCACTTTCACCGCGGGGGGAATTTCCCTGAGGATCCAGTACCCGGCAAAGGCCCCGAAAAGTGTCGTGGCAATGGCCGGCAGGGTGCTCAGCACTCCCTCGGGGTCCCAAGGGGCGGAAACCTTCCATACATGGTTCCCGAGCAGGGAGGCATCGACCAGAGCTGCAAGGTTATGGTCTCTCAGCGGAATTCCTGCCTCCCAGATCACTGTGCCGTTCCTTTCCACGGGTACAAAGTTCATCGTGAGTGCATAGCCGAGGATTAGCAGCACGGAGGCGAGGACCTGGGCTTTGGGCTTCAGGTGCAGCACCATCAGGGAGGCAAAGAGGTAACAGATCGCGATCCGCTGCAGTACCCCGGGGATGCGGAGATCGGGCCAGATGGCAAAGGGAGACAGGGTCATTTTTGTCAGCATCACGTTGAGAGAATTCAGCAGGAGGCCCAGGGCAAAGAGGAGGAGGGCGCGCCGGAGTATCTGCAGGTGCAGCTTTTTCATGCCATCTGCCGAGGTTCTGCGGTTGCGAAAGGCAAGGGGGATGGCCATTCCCATGATAAAAAGGAAGAAGGGAAATATCAGGTCGGCGAAAGTGCACCCGTTCCATTCGGCATGCTCCAGCGGAGCGTAGATTGCGCTCCATGTGCCGGGATTGTTGACAAGCAGCATCCCTGCAATAGTCGCCCCGCGGAAGAGATCAAGTGAGATGAGCCGCTTTTTTTCCTCCACGAGGGAAGATTATTCGCCGTCCCCTGCTATTCCTCTCCAACAGGCAAAGCGGTGACAATGCTTTTTGCTTCATCCCGCCCTGGGCAGCTTCAATCCATCGATGATCACCCACCCGTCATCTTCCCGGGAGCCCTCAGGCACCTTGGAAAAAAGCACAGGATTTTTTTAGGAACTTTACCACTTTACTTGACTGTCCCATGTCGTTATATAATATGGGGTACTTTAAGTTCTCATTACCTGGAGGTGTACCTATGGATCCGCTTGCACAGCTCAGAATGACCAATATGATGGCCGTTGACAGCGCCATGTTCATGGCCGGCCCCCAGAGGGCGATAGGCCTGGGGAGCCTGGGAACCGAGATGGGATTGAGCCCCTTCGGCATGGACGGCTCGCTCTTCTCGCAGGATCTCGGCGAGCAGGGCGGCCCCGGCTCCCTTCCCGCCTTCGCGCAGGCAGGGCCCATGATGGGGTTCAATAACGGAATGGGCATGGTGCCGGGGTTCGGCGGCATGATGAACGGCATGGGCGGCAATCAGCAGATGATGCAGCAGATGATGCAGATGCTGATGATGATGATGCAGATGATGATGCAGATGATGGGGCAGAACGGGATGTGCCCCGGGATGGGCAATCCCATGCAGAACGGGGCCTTCGGCACTCCTCTTGGCATGAATCCGCAGTCACCGATGGGCATGGGCTCGCCGATGGGCGCGGGGAATCCCTTCATGCCGATGAGCGGGGGGAGCGGGGCACCCCAGGGCATGGCGAACCCCTATTCACCGATGAGCGGTGGACAGCCCTCCTATCCGTCCCACAGCGGGAACGCCCAGCAGGCTCCCCATGCCGGGGGAACGGAGACCGCTCCCGGCGATAAGGGACAGGGAGGGCCTGAGAGCGCCGACCAGAAGGTCAAAGAGCTCGAGCAGAAAGTAAAGCAGGACAAGCAGGACGTTCAGCAGGCCGATCAGAAGGTTCAGCAGGCCTCGCAGCAGGCCAAGCAGGCCGGCGAGAAGGTGAAGGCGGCGGGGCAGAAAGTCAAGTCAGCCGACAGCAAGGTGCAGAGCGCCGAGCAGAAAGTGCAGCAGGCCGAGCAGCAGAAAGCCCAGCAGTCGAAGGAGACCGGTGAGACGGCGTCTCCGCAGGCTCCTGACAACAGCGCCGTGGAAAGCGCCCAGAACGAGCTCCGGGCGGCCCAGGAGGAGCAGAAAGCCGCAAAGCAGGAGGAAGCCCAGGCCAAGCAGGAAGAGGCCAAGGCCAAGCAGGATGAAGCCCAGGCCAAGCAGGAGCAGGCCAAGGCCAAGGACCAGCTCCAGAAGGATCAGGCCGAGCTCCAGAAGGCAAAAGAAGAGGCCAAGAAGGAAAAAGAGGAGCGCCTCAAGGCCGAAAAGGAGCAGATGAAGGCTCCCGGCACCCCCTCCGGGAAGCTTGAGACCGTCTCGGGCGAAAAGGTCGATTCCAGCATCGCGCCGCGCCTCAGGCAGATGATAGAGGACGCGAAACAGGACGGCGTCAACCTGGACATCATCTCGGGATTCAGGTCAAATTCCGAGCAGTGGGCCCTTTACAACAAGTATGGGCCGGGCCGCGCCGCGTACCCCGGGACCAGCAATCATGAGAAAGGGGTAGCCGTGGATTTCGCCAACACGCCGGGCGCTTACCGGTGGCTCGCCAATAATGTCCAGGACTACGGCCTGAAGACCAATGTCCAGCATGGCGGCTGGGAGCAGTGGCATGTCTCCCCTTCGGGCGCCTGAGCAGAAATCCTCTCAGAAAGACCACAAGGAGCCCGGAGCACCCGGGCTTCTTCTTTTCCGGAAAGGAGTTCCTCTCCTCCCGAATAATATTACTCATCAGATATGAGCACCAGGAGGAGCGACCATGGAGTCACAATCATATGACCTTGAATACGCCTTCAGCCCCGGCTTGATGGCCTGTTACCACGGAGCCTCAAGAACGACGGTGACATCGACGCTGCCTGGCGTGAAAGCCCTGCCCGACCAGGCCCTGGAGATCTCCCTGACCCTCAAGATCCTTTACCAGGACAGGGGAGACCGCCTCCATGTCTTCATCAGCCCGATTCCCGTCAAATCAACAATGGATGACAGGGAGAGGACTCTGCCCCACCTGAAATGCACCTATGCCATGATAGACAGGAGGGGCACCATTCTTGAAGCCACTGACACCTCAATTCTGCTCATTCATCCATTTCCGTCAGAACCTGTTCCCCTCGGGCACAGGTGGGAGCGGGAGGAGTATCTGCAGCCTGCCGACACGGCAGAGCCCCTCCAGACCGCCACGTATTATACCCTTGAAAATGAATGCGAGATTGAGGGAGCGCCCCATCTTCAGATAGCTTTCCGCACGGCCGCCGTGAGCTACCCGGGGTACCCCGGATCGCCGGAGAAAAGAACCATCACCTACCGGAGAGAGGGCCTCCTGTTCTTTGATCCCGCGCTGGGCATCCTTTCAAGAATCGACCAGACTTCAACGTTCTACACGGAGCAGAGGGAAGGATTTGTAGAGACGACGTACTACACCACCACCGAGCTCGGGGAGATCCTTGAGGATCTCTCGATGCTGCCCATGGTGCCGTTATCACAATGACTCTGTCCCGGAGTGCCGCATGATACCCCGCAGCCGGTCAAATACATGGCTGGAGGGGCGGTCGTGCAGGGGCCTACGTGAGATCTTTTCCATTGAACTGCCTGATGGTAAGAAACAGCATTGCGGCGGCATAAAACAGGCCATAGGCACACCGTGCCGCGATGTCGAGAACTGAGAGCTCCGGGACGCTCGCGCCCACGGCGTGGGCCATGGTGTTCCAGAATGAGTGGACAGGAAAGGCAGAATAGTTGGGGAGCAGGTAGGAGAGGGCGACAAAGAGAGGGGACTGGCCGGTGATCCCCGCAAGGAACGCAAATATGTCACCGGAGATAAAGAACGCGAGGACACCGGCAAGTACCGGTGTCATGGCGACCGAGAGGCACATTGCCACCGATCCTCTCATGAGAAGCTTGCAGAAGAGAAAGGGAAAGGTATGGAGTGTATCACCGGTAATTCCCCCGGTGAGATAAAGGCTGCTGAGCGCCTGGAGTAGCGAGGTGCCTGCGCTGTAGCAAAGCAGCACCATGCACCCGGCAGTCCACTTGCCCGCTGCCACTTCGAGCCTGCTCACCGGTTTTGAGATGAGGAACTTGATCGAGCCTCTCTCTATTTCCGCGGGAATAAGGGTCCCGAACATGATGAGCGCGATGAGCGTGCCGAGCACTTCCATGACGAAGGAGAATACGCTTACGAGGATGCCGTATCCCTGTTTCCTGATCTGCATTGACAGCGCCGCGACCTGGTCGGGACTGAGATCCCTGCCGGAGGTCATCCTGTCCACCATCTTCTGCACAGAGGAGGGCTCCACCGCAATAGCGATGACATAGAGGAGCACCGTGAGCGCAACGGCAATCACTATGGCGAGGAGGACCTTCCTTTTTGAAAGCTCCAGAATAGTGTCTCTCGCGATGAGGTTAACTGCCCGCATCTGGTTCTCCTGTCACTGTTCTGTAGAAGAAGTCCTCGAGGGTCGATGAACTGTCGCCGATGAGCTCCGCGATGGTACCGCTCCTGATCAGCCTGCCTTCCTTGAGGATGGCAATCCTGTCGCAGAGCTGCTCGATGTCCGAGAGGATGTGGGAGCTGATGAATATGGTCTTTCGGTGTTCCTTGACATGCATCAGCAGATCCTTCACCTCTTTCCTGCCGATTGGATCCAGATTTGCCGTGGGCTCATCCAGGATGAGCAGATCGGGATCGTTGAGGAGCGCCTGGGCAATCCCGAGCCTCTGGAGCATACCCTTTGAATAGGTGGCAATGTTCTGGTCCATTGCCTTGCTGAGCCCCGCGAGCTCCAGGACCTTCCGGGCTCTCGTTTTCAGGTCCTCGCGGCGCATGTTGAGCAGGGCGCCGTAATAGTGCAGCAGCGACAGGCCTGAATGGTGGAGGTGCATGGTGGCCGATTCGGGAAGAAAGCCGATTCTCTCTTTCGCTTCATTGCTGCCCAGCGGATGCCCGAGAATTCTCCCCTCACCAGACGTGGGCCTGAGGATCCCGAGGAGCATGTAGATTGTCGTCGTCTTTCCGGCGCCGTTAGGGCCCAGGAAGCCGAAGACCTCGCCTGAGGGCACCTTCATCGTCTGATCATCAACGGCCTTCACCTTGCTGTTCCGGTAGATTTTTGTCAGTTTCTCGGTTTCAATCGCGTATTCCATGCATGGAGCATCCTTTCCAGCCCTGCCCGGTCTGTCTTCCCGAGCATCAATTCTGGTAATATTCATTGAGGTGCCAAAGGATTTCCTGCTGCGGGCTCATATGCTCTGAAAGATATTATTTCGCTGATAAGCCCCGGCGACAGGGTGAGAGTGAGGGACAGAAAAGGAAGGTGTCGAAATGTTAATATCTGAGGTCTGTCCCTCTTTAATGATTCTGTGCTATAATAGCATAAACCGGGGTGACAACTCATGGTGTTTCGGGCTGCCCGCGATCCTGAAGAAAGGGCTCACTTATGAGCGATTCGCTTCACAATATTGCCTCGCCTGCCATTCGCACCTTCCATGTGAAGCGTGATGCGGGCCTTTCTGCGCCTTCTCAGGATAAAGGGCCTGGAACGGAGGTGGAGGACGCTGTCACGCTGACCGGTTCCGGAGGCTCTTCGGCCCATACCATCTCTTTTTCGCCTGTTCCCGGCCTTCCCCATATTGCCATGGCGTCGCTCAACGGCACAAAGCCATCCGATGAAGCACAGTGCCGGGCGCTTGAAGAACAGATGACCGGCTATATGCGTGCCTGGCCTTCAGTGACCTCGGTCATCGCTGTCGAGCACACCGGTGAAAATGGATCTGCAGCCCTGGTGAAAAGCCGCCCTGATGCCGTTGCAGGCAGCACGCTCCAGGGGGTCTACGAAGTGGTGGAGCGTCTTTCCAGCAGCCCCTCCATCAAAGAGGCGGCCACGCGGTACCCGTCACAGTTCCACGTGGTGAAATGCCTCCATGAAGATAAGAGCGGGACGCTCCACGAGGTCCACCTTCCCGGAAGCCAGACTGCAGAGTCGGTGAGCCGGGCCCTCGGGGAAGGCGGAGTGCCCAACCGTCTCGACCAGGTGAAGGAGCTCATAGAGAGCCTCCCCAGGGGGAAGCGCGTTGCCCTCATTCTGGCCGGGCCTTCCAGCGGAGGCAAATCCTCCCTCATCGAGCAGGTCAAGGAGTTCGCCGAGCAAGCCGGCCGCAGGGCCGTGGAGCTTCAGGGCGACATGTATTTCAAGGACATTGACGATCCCAACTATCCCAGGACGCCCGACAATCGGTCCCTTTACTGGGACTCCATTGAAGCAGTGGACATAAACCGCTTCAAGGAGGATATCTCCGAGCTCATTCGCAGCGGATCTGCCGATGTGCCGGTATATAACTTCACCGACACAAGGCCGGGCGGGTGGCGCCTGCCCGATGTCAGATTCACCGGCTTCCGTGAAGAAAAGCCCCGGCATATGGAGATCGGAGACGATGACATCCTGGTCATCGATTCCCTCCATGCCGCCAACGAGGAAATCATCTCCCATCTCGACAGGCTTGGCCTTGCCCATGCCACCATATACCTCGACAGCGAGCGCGCTGAAGACCGTCTCCTGCGCCGCATGGTCCGCGACTATTCCAATCGCGGTGGAATTCTCCCCCGCGGCTCGCTTGAGGTGTGGGACAGAACCATATGGCCCGGTGAAAAGCAGTTTGTAAGGCCCACAATTCTGCAGATGGATCCTGCCAGGGACACTTTCCTGGTGACAAAGTTTCCCAAGGACCCGGGCCTTTCCAGGGAAGAGATCGATGCCAGGGTTGAGCTGCTTGACAAGTACGGCCTTGCGCCCACCTATGAAGCGTTGACGGCTCCGCCGGATAAACTTGGTGAGATGGCCCGCGCCGAGGAGCAGCGCCTGCAGGACCTGCTCGGCTCTGACAAAATGCCTGAGCCGCAGCGCGAGAAAGCGGTAAAAGAGCTGGAAAGGCTGCGCTCCGCACCTAATTATCAGGCAAAACAGGAAAGCTCTATAATAGATCTCGCTCCCAGGCTCGATGCACTGTTTCTCCCTCCGCCCCTGTCACTGGCGCTCAGCCACTCGGAGCCCCCGAGGAAATAACGAAATCCCTTCCATTCCCCTGTCACAGTATGCTCACGGAAAAAGAAAAGATGTGAAAGATTCGTGTCTCAATGTAAACAGGGGGCACACTCTCTGGTGCCGAACATGGACGAGCGTTTCATCATGGCAGTGACAGGTCTTTTCGCCGTATTATAAGAAGGGGGTGCCGTCTTGGAGAAGAAGCCGCCGGATTACCTGAAATCCGCTCTGTTCGTCATCCCCTTTCTGGTCCTGCTTATTTTCTTCAGCAGGGTCAGGCAGAAAGAGCAGGTGCCTGTGGAGCCCCCCCGCACGGCACACAGCCCTGTTCAGGCCATCAGCGTGGCAACGCCGCTGGTCCATCCATCGAAAAAGAGCCCTTCTCAGCAAGTTTTGCCCGTAGATCTGCCGCCTCACCTCAAGAAATCCCCCTCCTCCAGAGAGGAAAGAGATTCCCGGGATCTTCTTTTCTGCCAGGTAAACTGCAGGCAGATCAGCGAGGCCCTGGAGCTCTACTCTTCAGATTACAAGGGGCGCTATCCCCTCGAGCTGGGCGGTCTTGTCCCCGCTTATCTCAAGGCAGTGCCTTCATGTCCGTCGCAGGGGAAGGATACCTACAGCGGTTCTTACGAGGTAAGCACAATGCCGGACTTCTATTCATTCTGCTGCATGGGCAAAAATCACGCCGCCGTACCTTCAGACTACCCGAGGGCAGATGCCCGTTCCGGTTATCCCCTCCTCCCGGAAGAAAGCAGCAAGTATGCCCTGGAGAGAGCGCTTCTCCTGTCACAGATAACAGAGGCGCTTGGCAGGGAGCCTTCTCCCCGTGAGAAGGAGGCCTACACAGACTATTATCTCTGCCAGAGAAACTGCCGTCATCTGGCGACCGCCATTGAAATGTATTCCACTGACAACAGGGGGCACTGCCCGCCAGGGCTCGCCATACTCTGCCCCCGCTATCTCAAGTCAATTCCCCTCTGCCCCGCGGCAGGAAAGGATACTTACCGCAGCTCCTACGAGGCCTCCGCCAGCCAGGACTTCTATACCATTTACTGCCGCGGAGCCTCTCACAGAAGCATCGGAGCCGCGAAGAACACACCGGTTTACAATGCCACGGGGAATCTGTTCCTTCTGCCTCAGGCGATGGAGCGCTTCAGGGCTGACAGGAAGCCTTGAGGTGGTTTTCAATCTCGCGGTAAACCTCGGCGGGATCTATCTCTTCCATGCATTTCCATGCGGGGCAGTCCACGTTGAAGGGAGGGAAGCGGTCCTTGCTGAAGCAGGGGCTGCACAGAAACCCCTTTCTAATCACCTGTGAGTTCTCGCAGTAAGGGCCTGCGACATTCGGGTCGGTGGGGCCGAAGAGAGCTATCACAAAAGTACCCACGGAAGCGGCAAGATGCATGGGCCCTGAATCGTTGGTGACAAGGATATCGGCACCCTTTATTACTGCTGAAGCCGTAAGGATATCTGTTTTACCGGTCAGATCGATGCACTCCGGCCCTGCGATCTCGATGATTTTACCGGCCGCGGCCTTTTCTGCTTCTCCGCCTACTATCAGGACCTTTGCCCCAAGCTTTTCAATCACGAGCTTCGCGAGCCGGCCGTACTTCTCATCGGGCCACCTTCTCACGAGGGCGTCCGTTCCCAGGCGGTGAGCGGCAAGGTTGTTGCCTCCCGCGGGGGAGAGAGCCACTACCTTCTTTCCAGGCTCAAGGCCGTGCTCCCGGAAGATGAGCTCCTTTCTGGCCAGGGCCTCCTCGTCCAGAAAGAGCATTTTTTTTGTGAAAGAGGGCTCGACGCCCAGGGCCCTCAGCAGATCGAGATACTCTTCTATCTGGTGCCTTCCCGGGATGTTGGGCTTCACCCTGTGGGTATAGAGGAAGCCTTCCCTTCCCCTCTCAAACCCGGCTCTCACGGGAGCGCGGGCCAGAAAAGTGAAAAGGCTCATGATAAAGGGCCTGTGAAGACAGAAAATCATATCATATTTTTCACGCCGGAGAGCCAGGAGAAGTCTTGAAAGAGGCACCGCTCTGTGAGCAAGAAAGTCTTTTTCATCTGCGGCGATAACCTTATCTACATGAGGATTGTTTTTTATCACGTCCTTGATATAAGAGCCGGTAAGAACATGCAGAGAAGCCTCGGGGAAGGTTTCTTTGAGAGAAGCGATCAAAGGAGTGGCCATCAAAAGCTCTCCAATGGCAAAGAGCTTTATGATAAGAATTTTCCTGGTTCTGTCGATAAGCTTTCTATCGGGCATGACCTGGCATTTTGAGCTTTCTGATGATATGCATGATATCTCTATGATATCAGAAGAAGCGCCACCAATCAATACTCTCTGCTGAAGGGGTGAAGTATTCCTCTTACTTGCAAAATGGCTCAAAAAGTTTTACAATACATACCATTAAAGCCACAACAGGACGATGGGAAGCAATGAATATTCCTGCAAAGCCAGCACTATGCCGCCTGACGGTATTATTCGCGCTGCTCTCAATGTGCTCTCTGCCAGCGGTGGCCGGGGAATGGGAATACCGGTGGTCAACGGACTTCAAGCATAAATTCGACAACAGGCTCACGGCGAAGCTGGAAATTGAGTACCGTTACGCCAGCAGCCTGGAAGGCAATTTTTACCGACATACCGATGTCGGCCTGGAGCGGAAGTGCTCCCCTTCTTTCGCCATGAGCCTCAACCTCCGCAAGATAGTGGAGCAGGCAAAGGGTCTCGCCTTCTGGGAAGACAGGCCCTATGTGAACGGGACCTTCAAGTGGAACTGGGGGAATATGGAATTTTCAGACAGGAACAGGTTTGAATGCCGGAGCTTTTCCACGGGGGAGAGCAACTGGAGATACAGGAACTCCCTGAAGATAACCTTTCTTCCTCGCGAGAGAACGGCAGTCCAGATTGTTCCCTTTGTCATCGACGAGGTCTTTTACGACCTGAGCAGAGGGGAGTTCAACAGAAACCGCCTGTACCTGGGCCTGGAGTCCCTCTCTCAAAAGGATCTGAACTGGGAAGTCTCCTACCTGATGCAGAATTCAAAAGCCCCTTCGCAATGGAAGGAAGTGAACGCCCTCGTCACCCGGCTTCATATCCGGTTCTGAGGCATTGCCGGTGCTGAGGGCGGCCCCGGTTCTCCGTGGCGAAGGAGAACCCTGAAGCCGCAGCGAAAGTAAAATCATGACCGCTCTGTCTTTCTCCAAAGCTTGTGTTCTTATTGTTTTCGTGCTGCTGGTGCTTCACTTCCCCGCAGCGGCCTCCGACCTCGACAGCCTGGTAGATGCAGTAAATGCCGGAAATGCCGAGAAGGTGCGGCTCATACTGCGAAAAAGCCCCGGGATTGTCAACCTCTTCGTCATCAACGGCAACAGGCCTCTTCACTACGCGGTGCAGCAGAACCGCCTCGAGATCGTGAAGATTCTCGTCCAGAACGGGGCCGATGTGAATGCAAAAAACCATATCGGCGTCACGCCCTGGGAGACTGCAGCGGCACAGGGCTTCGGGGGAATTGCCGAGTATCTGGCGGGGAAGGGGGCGAGAACTTACAACAGGGAGCTGCAGGCCGCCGTCTTCGAAAACAAGCTTGAAAAGACTGAAGAGCTGCTGAAGCTCCACCCGGGGCAGGTGAACCAGGGAGACGGCGAGGGAACGAGGCTGCTCCAGGTGGCGGCCTGTAACGGTTATGACGAAATGGTGAGGCTCCTCATTGCCCGCGGTGCCGACGTGAATGCCCACAACGACTCGGGGACCACCGCGCTCCAGGAGGCTGTCTATAAGAAAAACCGTCCCATGATCGACCTTCTCCTCTCTGAGAGAGCCGATCCCGACGGGAAGGACTGCCGCGGCTACACCTCGCTCCACCTGGCAGTGGAGCTGGGCGATTATGATGTCGCGAGCCGGATACTCTCGGCAGGGGCGAAGATCAATGTGAGAGGAATGGGAGGCCTTACGCCCCTTCATCTTGCCGCCATGCAGGGCAGGCTCAGGATAATGGAGCTGCTTCTCTCAAAGGGCGCCGCCGTCAACGCAAGGACAGAGGAAGGGAAAACGCCCCTGAAGCTTGCCCTGGAGCATAAAAGAACCGAGGCGGCCAAGCTCCTGAAAAGCAAAGGCGGAACAAGATAAAGGCCCCCTGCAGGGTCTCGAGGACTTTCCTGTCGCCTTCGTAGAGAGCCGCATGGGTGAAATGGGAGCAGGATTGACCTTGTGATGTTTTGCCTGTATAATCACCTGTACCATGATGAAAGGATATCACAAGGGATGAACAAAAGGATATGCAGCCTGCTTTCTGTTTTGCTCTTTGCAGCGTTTCTGGCACTTTGTTCGACGTACACACCCGCCGCGGAGATGGCCGTATCGATCACCGCGGTGAAGGTGAAGCTCGAGGGAAAGGACAACCTCCCCTATTCAGGGAAGTTCGCCGCGGACTTTCCCGCAGGCATCCCCATATCCCCCGGCTCAGGTCTCAGCTTCAGGGGAAAAGCTGAAGACGGATCATGGCTTTTCTGGGGAGTGACAGACCGCGGCCCCGGTTTCGGGGTGCCTGACAGCCCCGAGGGAGTAAGGCAGAAGGTCTACCTTTCCCCCTCATTCAGCCCCTCCATTATCGGGCTCCGCTATGTACCCGGCAGCAGTGAGCTCACCATTGACAAGTCAATCTCCCTCTCCTGGAAAGAGGGCAAGGCCTCTGGACTGCCCCTTCCCCCCCCTGAGGGTAAAAAGGCCGAGGAGATAGCCCTTGATGAGAACTTCAAAGCCCTTGGCCATGATCCGCGCGGCATCGATTCAGAGGGGATAAGCGCCTCTCCTGACGGCTCTTTCTGGATCTGCGACGAGTACAGGCCTTCGCTGCTCAAGGCCGATTCGTCGGGCACTATTGTCAAGTGCCTTGAGCCCTCCCGGGGCCTTCCCTCCTTCCTCGCCGGGCGGGGAAGGAACCGCGGCTTCGAGGGGGTGGCCGCCCTGCCGGGGGGCCAGGTGCTGGCGGCGCTGCAGAGCCCTCTCTCCCCGGGAGGAAAACCCGAGGATTTTGTGCGGTTCGTGCTCCATGATGAGGGCACAGGCGTCTGTAAAACCCTGGCTTATCCCCTTGAGCCCGGACTTTACAAGGACCTCAAGGCCGTCCGCATAAGTGATCTTGCCGCTGTTGGTGAAGGCCATGTGCTGGTCCTTGAGCATGGCCCCCTGGCCATCGGGCCCCGTAAGCGCCATACCGCCATCTATCTGGTGGAATGGGGGGGAGCCTCCGATATTGCTGCGGGCCATGACGAGAAGCAGGCTGAGGTCCTGAGCCTGAAGACTCTCGAGGAACGGGGGCTGAAGTCCCTGACAAAAAAGAAGCTCTGCGAGCTTCCCGGGCTCTCGGAACTTCATGAGAGCTATGCGGAAGGAATGACCCTTGTTGACGAGAGGACCTTAGTGGTGATAGATGACAGCGATTTCGGCGCTGAGAGCTGCATAATCACGGAGGACGGCAGGAGGATCAAGGGCGACCACAAGGCTTACACCCTCAGCAACGGCATAATCTCCCACGGCGGAACGCCTTCAAAAGACCGTTTCGCCATAGTGCCGGCGATACCTCATCCCACCGTCCTGGTGCTGAAGTTCTCAAGCCCGCTGCGGAAATAGGATGCCCGTCAGGCGGCGCAGGCTCTGCCTAGTTGCTTATACTCCAGAGCATAAGTAATTGCAGCACTCTAAATTGCCAAATGAGCATGGGTACTTTACTCTGGAAACTCTGATACTGCAATTTATAATGCGCATTACTATATCCTGTACCAGTAGGCGGGGCTGCCGGGATTGCCTGAGTTGATGTCCTCGATCCTGTTGGGATTCGACGGGTCAAGGGTGGCGGTGTGCTTTGAGCCCTGCTTGTCGGTCCAGGTGAATTCCCTGCCGACGGTGACCCACTGGGCCGGGTGCGTGATCTTCTCCCCTTTGAAGCTCTCAAAGAGCAGGGTGAAACTCCCGGACCCGTCGGGAATATACACGGTATAACCGCTCGAAGCCTTCCATTTGCCTGCCATGGTATTGGCTCCGAAGGCCGGGCAGGCGATGAGCAATGCCAGTGCCAGCACGGCCATTATAAGCACAGGTATGATTGTCCGTTTCATCGGGCTTTCTCCTTTAACTCGCGGTTATCTGCAATGATGGTCAGTGAGCGTCCCTTTCGGTGCACAGCAGGGCAGGAATGAGTCCTTCATAGTTCACGTTCTGTCCCTGGGGGCTCTCGTAGGCGTGAAGCCAGACGCTGCTGTTTGAGCCGCTTCCCACGGTGCCGCTGAAGCTTGCGCTTCCCGAGTTATGGCTCCCGTAGATATTCACATATTTTGTCCCGACCCACCCGCTCATGGAGATCTGATTTCCCGTCTCGGACTGGCGCACGTTCACATGCTCATTTCCCACGGAGCCCGATATGCTTTTGCTGCCGCCGAAATTATTCACCCAGAGGCTCACGTTCTTATAGCCTGAAGAGCCCCACACGCTTCCCGAAATGTTTCCGGAGCTGCCGCTTATGGTTTCGTGGACATTGACCCTGTTGACGCCTACGGAACCGGAGATGTCCACGCGGTCATTCTGCTGGTTCAGGGTCAGGTTTGCCTGGTTTTCACCTATTCTGCCGCTGATGTGCGAATAGACCGGACTTTTCGGCTGCGGCGCCGCGGAACCCACGTTACCTATCATTGTCATACCCCCCTTTATTGGCTTTTCATTGATCCTCCATTATTATAATCCTTGAGAGGGCAGAAGGTATGTAGAGAAATTGTAAACAATTCACTTACCTGCCCATGCGGGCGTCGAAGAACTCCCTGTTCACGTCAAGGGGAATGAGGCCGTGTTTCTCTCCGTCAAAGTTGTGGTAATTGGCTCCCTGGCCTTCGATGATCCTGCGGCCGTCCCTGTTGAGGCCGTCACTGTCAGAAGTGTACACCGATCCGCCTTCTATGCCGCTCACCCAGTCCTGCTGGCCCCGTATCATTGACGACCTTTTGTAGTCTATGTAATCGCCGCTTCTCATCCTCTCCTGGAAGGCGGCAGTGTTTGCCTGCCTTATCTCCTCGGCATACCGCCTCGATTTCGCAATGGTATCGGCGGCGAGGCGCTTCAGGTTCTCCACGCCCTGCCGCACATACTCGGCAGCCCACTCCTCGTTGATGCTGAAGCTCTCCCACATATCCACGAGGGTCAGGAGGTAACGGTTGTACTGGGATCGGGGAGCCCAGATGCCCTCGTACATGACGCCCCACTGTCCCGACGCGAGGGGTTTCATCGTGGTGATATCAAAGAAGCCCTCGGTATTTACCCCTTTCTTGCTCGTATAGGTCATCACGGCATACTCGGATTCGGCCTCTCGTCTCAGTAAGGCTGATACGGTGGCGGCCTGGGCATTGTTGGAATATCTGCTGTACCTGATGTTGCTTGAGCCGAAAAGCCCGAGCACCAGGGACATCGATTCCGCGGGCCCTCTGTAGGAATAATGAAGGCCCGGGAGGCTCCCGGAGTCCAGGTAGGGCACGTTACCCTGGCCGATGAAATTTGTTGTCGAGAAGGCGAAGCCTGAGCCGCCGTCAGGCGATGTGACGAGCATTGCTCCCTTGCCGGCCGTCACTTTCCATCCATTGGGAATGGAGATCCTGCATGATCCGTCCTGTGAGGTGTACGGCACCATTTCGTAAAGGAAGGGCGCATCGGGATTGTTTCTGATATCTGGCTTTGCCGGTGCTGCCGCCGCCTGAGGGGGGGACATGAGCTTTATCTTTGAAAGCATCGATATCAGGAGGGGCTTCTGTTTCTTGAACTCTGCCGCGGTGGCGCTGCATTCCATCACGAGGGCGCTGGTGCCCTCGGTGGTCACATAGTACCGGCATTTGTCGAGCTCCTTTGACCCGTAGGTGTATTGAAACTCAAGGGTGACTCTCTTGCGGTCTTTCGTCGCGAAGGCCTCGGTAATTTTTATGTCGGAAAAGTACTTGGTGCTTGTGCTGAGGATGGCCTTGGAAAAAGCGACGGCGTCAAACTCCGCGGTGATGGTGCAGGAGTAAAATACTATGCAGGGCAGGCCGCATGGCGCGCTCGCAGTGATGAGCTTGCCGTTCTTGTTGTCGTCTGATGTGACGGTCCAGCCCCTGGGAATATAGAGGGAATAGGTCTTGTCCCTGGAGAGGTAGTACTGGAGGTCCTGAGATTTCCGGGCCTCGGGCTTTGCCGGCACCTGTTTCGCTGTGGTCTTCTCTTTTGGCTTTGTCGGCGCACCCCATAAAAGTCCGCCATGGAGTCCCGCAAGGATAAGAACGATAAGCAGTGCACGAAAAAGTCCTGGTTTCATGTCATAACCTCCCGGGTCAGCCTTTCACTCATTTTCTCAAGGCTATTCTACTATTCCTCCCTCTGGAAGTATGTGAAGGATAATACAAGGAGAAAGGGAGGACGAGGGGGAGCTCATCCCATTCGGCAAAGGCCCCTGGGGATTTTGAGGGATCAGAGAGGGCCTTCTTTTTCACAATAGCCTGTCTATCATCCCGCCTTCCAGGGAATAAATTACAGAGAAGCCTTTTTAAGGGAGGAGAGCCCATGATTATCTGGATTGCCGTCGTGATAGTGTTCTTCTTGGCATGCACTGCCCTCGGGCGCGTCTATGAGGAAAAGGAGCGGATTGACAGGATTGAAGGCGCCCTTGCCACTATGAAGAAAAGCCTGGAGAAGCGGGCGGAGCCGGCAAAGCTTCGCGAGGCAAGGCCCGGGAAGAGGGGGGCTGGAGGCAGTGGATCCAGCCCTGCGGTCATCCCGCATGGATTTCTGGAAGAGAGGGCTCCGGCTCCGAGGGAACTCCCTGCCGGTGGATCAGTGGTGAATGCACCGGCCCTGCCGAAGGAAAAGCCATCCGCCATGAGCGCAGTATACCCCCCGCCCTCATCGCAGAGCAAGGAATACACGGAAAAGGCTCCCCGGTGGGAGATGGCCTTCGCGGGATCATACCTGAACTTCTTCGGCATTCTCTTTCTTCTGATAGGAATAGCCACGTACCTCACAGTCACTCTCTCAACGTGCCTTGCGGGCGGCGTACTCCAGTGCGGTGCCGCTGTTGCGCTGGGGCTTGTCATGATAGCTGGTGGCAATCACCTGTACCTCAGGAACATGGAGAAATTTGCATGCCCTCTCGTCGCGGGAGGCTTTACCATCATCTTCTTTGCCGTCTGCGCCTCCTATTTCCGTTACGGCCTCATCAGCACACCCCTTCTCTTCGCAGCCATATTCACTGTCGTGGCCTCGTCAGGGCTTGCAATTTTCCGTTATGACTCAAAATTTATCGGCGCCACGATGCTTGTCACCGTGTTCCTGGCGCCCTTCCTCATGAGGTTCAGTTTCACGGGCCCCGGCCTCATTGCCCTCTACCTGGTGGCGATAAACCTGGGCGTGGCCTACGTGGCATACTACAAGAAATGGGACTCCTACCTCACCCTTTCATTTCTTGCCACCTATGGCCTCTACCTTCATTTTTTCCGCTCATGCGATCCCCTCATCACGCTGTGCTTCCTGACCGCCATCTACCTTATCTATCTCTTTTCAAACAACATACTCCACTTCGTGCGGAAAACCAGCAGCGATTACCACCTTGTCATCTCCTATGTGAACCCCATAGCCTTTGCTGTGGCCTCATGCTTCACGCTGATGAGGATGGCTGCGCCTTGGCCGATTCTCATCTACCTTGGCATGGCAGGAATCCATCTTGCCCTCGCGGTGAAGGCCCATGGCCTCAGGGAGGAGTCGCACGGCTTCGCTGAAATAGTGGAGAACAACGCCGTGATGGGCCTCCTTTTCCTCACCGCATCGATAAGCTTTGTTTCCTTCCTGTCGAAGGGCACTGCATGGTTTTCACTTGTGACAGGCCTCTGGGGTATCGAGGCCTTCGCGCTTATGGCCGCAAGCTTCAGGATTGGGAGCAGGGACTACAGAAAGCTTCTCAGGAGGTTCTCATACTTTGCGCTGCTCCTTGACGCGATGCAGCTTTTCCTTGTCATACCTTCCATGGAGGGGAGTGCGGATCTTGCCGTCACGAGGCTCTCAGTGTTCATCGCGTCAGCGGCAGCTTATTTCCTTTATTTCCGAATGCTCTATGCAAAGCGTGACTTAATCGAGGATGAGGACCAGGCCGCCGAAGGCCTTGTGCTCCTCACCGCGATGGCCATCTCTGGCTTCATAATTATCCGTTATGCTCCTTCTCCCCTGGCGCTTCCCCTGCTTTCCGGGCTTGCTTCTCTCATCGCCTTTGCGGTGAGCCTCGGCTCCTTCAGAGAATATTCCTGGCTCTTCAGGGGATATGGCGCCATGGCAGCAGCCTTCACGGCAGTGATCCTTTTCTACACGATGCCGGTGAGGGACAGCGTGATGCTGGAGCCATTGTCGGGCTTTGCTCTCTACCTCGCCTCATCGCTCATATTCCTCGCGAGCTTCGCGCTGATGTATGCCCGGAAGGCTGAAGGCGGCGATACGGCCGGCATGATAATGCGAAGCCTCGTGGTAATGGCCTGCGCGGCATTTTACTGCGCCGTCCTGGTATATGTACCCCCGTCGCTCTCCGCTGCCGTCACCCTTGCCCTGCTGGCCGCTTTGAGCCTTAAATATCAAGATATTCTCATATCCCTCCACAGGATCGCCATTGCAGGGATGGCCATAACATCCCTTGCGCTCGTTGCCGGCCGGCCGCTCTCCTTCTGCGTGGGTGCTGCGCCGCATATCCTCCCCGGCGGTCACTTCGGAGCCCTCATTTGTATTGCAGGCATATTTGCCCTTTCATATTGGATGCTGATGGCCCGCGAGGATAAAATTCCCTGCCACGAGAGATGGATGACAGGAGCCATCCCTTATATGGTCATTGCCATAGTGATGAAGAGCTTTTTTGCCGTATCCACCGGCGCCCTCTCCACCATAGCCTGGGCTCTCATTGCAATGGCCCTTCTCATCTATTCCATGAAAAAAGGAGGCACCGATACCTTCAGCTCGGTAATGGCCCCCATGGCGCTCCAGTCCCTGCGCAGCTATTCGGGCGGGGATTCGCGCTCGAGGAACTACACCACCCTTGCCCTTGTCATTTTTTTCGTCACTTTTCTGAAGTCCATCGTGCTTGACGCCAACTTCATGATCGCAGGGGGAAGGATGACCATAGCCGCTTCCGGGCATATTGAGCTCCAGGAAGTCGCTTTCATAGCGGTCCTCGTCGCGGTATACTCCATGGCGGCCCTCATGGTATGGCGCGTTTACGACGTGCGCAACCTCATTGTGACACTGGCGCTTTTCATCTTCTGCTTCCAGTTCACCTTCGTGCTTTACAAGCTTTACGGCATGCTCGACAGTTTCCAGGTAGTCCTGTCGGTTTTCTGGAGCGTCTCTGCCTTTGCCTTTATCTCTTACGGCGTGATGATGGAGCTCAAGGTGTTCAGGCAGTTCGGTCTCCTGCTACTCTGCGCGTCAATGCTCAAGATTGGTTTCGTGGACATGGCAGTGCTCAATGCATACAACAGGGTGACGACCACCATCATCATGGGGGTCCTGCTCCTGATAACCTCTTTCCTCTACCAGAGGAAAAGGCATGTTCTCTCTGAGAGAGCAAGACACGGCAGGATGGCCGCCGAAGGGGCATGAGGGGCATCTATGCTTCCGCATCATTCCCCGGCGGAGAGAGCTCCCACATGTTATGGGCGTTTTTCACCGTGTCCAGGAATGCCCTGCATTTTGCACGGTTTCCGCTTAAAAGCTCCACGAGCGCGAAGGAGAGCGCGTAGAGCCTTTTCCCCAAATCGCGCCGCTCGAGGTACACGTAATCTCCCGCCGCGGGCCGCCGCGCGAAATTGATTCTGAGCGCGTAGGCGTCGAAATAGTAGCTGAAGCCCAGGTCGGCAGTGTGGATCTTTTTTACCGGCCCTGCCGCCCTGGCCTGCCTGAAATTCCCGTCCAGGTAGTCTCTTGCAAACTCCGTAATTCCCGCGTAGACTCTGCTGAAACGGCCCTTCCGCGCCACGTCCAGGACGGCCTTGACGGCTTCGGGCATGAGCTCATCAAGGTGTTTTGCCCCCTCGTTATTGAACTCAAAGCTGTTCACGGTGAGGACGGGGGTGTCCCCCTCGAGGGCGGCAATCATCCATACCTGTCCCCTCTGCTGGTATTTCTGCTGTGAGCCCCTGTAATGGATATCGCCCAGCATGACTGAATCGTCGCAAAGAAGGGGGGGCAATGTCCATGAAATGGCGTGGTTGAGCGCAATACAGTTGCCGACCTCCTCGCCGGAGGTGAGAAAGCCCACGGCCCCCTCGAGGGTCCTCTTGTCATGGATGACTATCCTGACACCCTTTTCTCTGTTCTCGTAAACCCTCCCCTGCCCGAACTCCCCCGTGTCTATTCCAGAACGGGCCATTGCCTGCTGCACGGCGGAAACCTGGAAGTCTTTCCGGAACACTCTTCCCATGTACTCTCCTGTCCTTCGGTAGGTGAGAATCCCCGGTGCCACGGGGAGGCGCGTGGTGATGAAATAGGAGGCCCCTATGGAGGGGAGGGCGAAGATGATGAGGCACCAGGGGATGCTCAGGGGAGCCCCGGAAACGCTCTCTATCAGGCTTATCAGAGACGGGAACAGGAGGAGATAGAGAAGGGGGACAAAGAGCGTGGCGAGAGGCCGCGGCGTTTTCCAGAGGCCTTTCAGGATCCTTGTGTTTATCAGGGTCATTTCCACGGCCTGCTCAACGTCAAGCCTCATTGCCCGCGAGACCCTGAGAATTGACCCTATCGTGCCGCTGTCAATATCCTTTATCTTTGCCATTTTCTGCAAGATCCTCGCCCTGCGTACCACTTCCTGCTTGAGAGCTTCCCTTGCTTCCTTTTCCTCCGAGAGCGCCCTCTCAAGCGCCCCGCAGTCTCTCTTCCTCCAGAAAAGGGAGAAGGCCTCGTCGAGGGCCTTTCTCCGCTTTCCCTGGAGCGGCGGGAGGAACTTGAGCATGTTCTCCAGGTCTGAATCCTTTATTGATACGTTGTAGAGCACTTCCTCGAAGAAATAGCGGAGAGCGCGACGAGGGGAAGGGAAGATCTTCAGGAGTTCCCCTGCCTTTGCGAGAGCCCTGGGGCCATATCCCATCTTTGCCGCCAGGGGATTCTGATTGATTTTTTCCAGGATTTCCGTGATGAACTCAGGCATCGGCATAGATGCGCTCTTGTCATCCTTCACCCGCAGGGCTCTTCTGTGGTATACGGCATCATAGGCAAGAAGGGCGGCCATCACTGCAAGGTAAAGATAAAGCGGCTCGGTGAGCCCGCTTCTGTACATCATGAAGGCACCGAAGGCTATGGCGGCATAGGTGAGTGCATGGAGGAGGCCTTTCCTGAGAAACTCCCCTGCAAAAAGCCCTGCCCTTGACGGCACTTTTTTCTCTCTCTGCACCTGGTCGTCAAGATCGACGGCATATCCCAGAACCTTGCCTCGAGGGAAGGCATACTCGTAAGGCTCGAAGGGGAGGCCGAAGGCATCAAGGTATTCGCGTGTTGAGGAATCTGCATAGGAGAGGGTGATCTCCTCCAGGAGGTGGCCGCACCCCGCGACATGGCGCACGAACCTCTCGGGCACCTTGTTGAGGGGGTACCTGTAGTAGCATACGGTCCTGAAGCCGCATCGCAGGGCATAATCCTCTATGGCCTTCTTGATGAGCGAAGGCTTCACGCTTGCCCTTCCCTCGACGCCGTCCACGAAAAGAAGGGCCTGTTCCCCGCCGGCGGCATCGCGGTATAGGCATGCAGCAAGGCGCGCCCGGGCCTTCCTCCCCTCCTTTGTGCTGAAATCCAGCGCCGAAATTGATTTGTTGCGCATGTAGCCGAAGGGGCCCAGCATCCCCTTGGTCCTGCGCTGCAGGGTATCCTTCAGCGACCCCGTTCTCAGCGAGGCCGAGGAGTAAAAGTCCTTCTGCCTCGTGAGATCCTTCCAGGGATCCCTTTCCCAGGCGCTTGCCTTGATAAAGCCCTCCGGTACCGAGTCATCGTTCTCCAGGGCTGATATGATAGCGCTCAAGTAAGTGAAACCTTCGGACCCGGCTTTCATGAAGCAGTCTCTCAAATGTTTCAGAAGCTCGATTCCTTCCCCGGCAGGCAGCCCGCCCTTCTTGTTGAGTTCAATCTTTTCCTGGTGTGAATCGATAAATTCAGTCACCGATTCTTTTTTGTCCTTGAGGCTCTCTATGTACCTCCCCGGGTGAAACCTTTTCTGCTTCTTGAACCCCAGCACGTCCCTGAGAGCTTTCTGCACCAGGGAGGGGCCGGGCTCAAGGACGGCAAGGTCATCGCCCTCCTCGTAAAAGACGCAGTATGAGGGGTTATCCCAGTATTCATTGATTCCCAGGCTTTTCAGCGTGCCGAGGGTTTTCTCTGTCCTGCCGCAGCCTTCAAACCACCTGCGGTAGTTCTCCAAGGTCACCATGAAGCCGAAATCAAGCGCCGAGATCATGCGCCATGGAAAAAGCACCGTGCGATGGAGGGCGATTATCGCGACACAGGCAATGAAGGCAATGCCAAGCCCTGTGGAGAGGTCAAACCACAGGTCGGCCGACGGGATGAAAGCATCTCTGAAGGGATCGGGTGAGCCTGTGCAGAGGAGAAAGAGTGAGAAAGGCACACCTGGCGCAAAATGCGAGAGGCAGAAGGCGATAAACCCTATAAGCAGCGCAACGCCGTAGAGAAGGGCGGGATGGTCAACGAGGAGGTTCTTATGGGCCCTCTGGAGCTTTTCAATGCGCTCATTGGAGAGATCCTTCACCTTGAGGCGCTTGAACTCGTCCCAGAGGAACCGGAGCTCCTCATAGCCTGAGGCGGTCATCCTTGTATCGACGGCTCCATAGAGTACACCATGTCCCGTATCCCCGCCTCCTGCGGGAGGCCCGCTGCTCATGGCTTCCCCCCGGTCCCGGGAGGAGAGACCCTTTTTTTAATGCATGGCACGGCCTTTTTCATACAGGCAATTTCTACCATCAATCAGTGATACCCTTTCCTGGAGCTGGAAAGGCGGCTCCTAGGGAGGGGAGCCGCTGCGGAGCGAAGGGAGGGACTGTCCGGGGCCGGGTCGTCACTCTTTTGCGCCGTGCTTCCGGAGGAGGTCAACCGCTTCCTTGTAGATGGCTATCAGAGCTTTAGTGGTCTCTTCATGGTCCGGAGCGGAGCTCCAGTAATTCAGATATTGCTTTTTTCGTTGAGGGCTTCTTTCGCGAGCTTCAGGGGGGGTCTTCACGCATCCCTCCAGGGCGAGGAGCAGAAGCGCACCCAACACCAGTCCTCTCCGGTATCCTGTCACCACGTTCATGAGAGCCAGGGATGCAGAGCCTTGAGCGGTGGGCCGGTGATGAGGTCCATGCTTTTGTTCACCTTCAGCTTCACGCCACCTATATCGACAAATCCGTCTTCATCCTTGATTGCCTCGCCACCAGCGCCGCTTCCTGAAGCGGCATCGACAAGGGCCTGGTTGTCGGAGGCGACCTTTTTCACCAGCTCCTCTTCCTGAGCCTTCTTTTTCTCTATGGCCTGCTCCAGCTCGCCCTTCTGGTATTCAAAGCATTTAATAGCGAGCTCGTCCCTCATCGCCGGGCCTTTTTTCTTCTCGGCGAGATGGAGATAGAGCCTCGAGACACCCGTTCCCAGTCCCAGGAAGGCAGGGAAGGAGAGAGAAAGGGGAGTCGATATGGCTGCGCCCATCACCGCCGCCGTCACGGTGCCTATGGCCACGGCGGCGCCGGCGAGCCAGGTTCCCGCGCATATCCTGAAGGCCGTGGAATTGAGCTTATTATAAACTGACTTGCCGATCTCATCATAAAGGGTGGGATTGCTGCTCTTGAGAATCTCTAGGCGCTCATCGCGTGATAGGGTGAGGACCTGATAGAGGGCTTCCTTCTTCCCGGTGAGCTCCACGACCTCCTGGTGAAGCCGCTTCACTCCGGGGTGCTCCCCGGCGGTCTCCCGGGCCATCCTGGCGGCCACGTCCTGCGCGGGGCCTGCCTGGGCGTCCCCGGGCTGCGGCATGGAGTCTGGTGCAGAGGTGATGCGGTGAAAGGCTGGATTTATCATGGCAGTGGTCCCCTTCCCCATTGAGTACATCATAATAATACAACAAATCGGCCACCTATGCAACAGGTATTTGGAAAAGCCCGAAGCGCGGCTCCCTTTCCTCCATGAAGTCATTGTCAGGAGATGAAAGCCCCTCCGTCGATGCTGCCGGGGCCTGTGATAAAAAGAGCTTTTGTTAAGTATGTTGCCGGCTCGTAAACTATGTTTACAGGATTATTCCCCGCCACCGGTGAATCCAGAGAGATGTGATAATGGGCCTCAGGTCCGGACCCCTGCGGCAGGAAGGCTTCATGGATATCCGTCAGGACACCGTCATTGAGCTCTCCGTTGACAGCCTCACTGTGGTCACCCCGTCGCCGGGAGAGGGCCAGAGCCGGCGCCAGGTCAGCTATATCGAATATACGGCGCTGAGAGATGCCGTGAGGGCTGTCGTCAACATTGTGGCGGACCGCTTCGGCAGGGAAATCTTCGCCGATATCTGCGGACGCTGCGGACGCTGCTGCATGGGGGAGATGCCCCTTGTCACCTCGAGGGATATTCAGCGTATCTCCCAGCACAGGGGAGAGTTTTTCGAAGATCCGTTCAGGTCTTCATATATAGAGCCCTCGTTGACGTGGAACAGCCGCGACGGCGTCCTGCGCCGCCATGAGGGAAGATGTGTCTTCCTGGAGCAGAACCCGGCAGGAACCTTTGCCTGCACCGTGCATTCCGTAAAGCCCCTGGCCTGCGCCTCTCTCGAGCCCGCCATGGAGATATGCCTGAAATCGCCGGGGAAGCTCATCACCCACATCGGGAAGATCACGATCCTGGCGGGAAAAGTGGAGATTACCCGCAGGGAGGGGCAGTCCTTCGAAAAGGATCCTTCCCTGGAGCTTGAGCTCACTGAAGCCATTGACGCACTGAGAGACCTTCTCTCGGGCATCCCTGATGAGGAGCCCGACCCTCTCTGGAAGATGCTCGGTGACGCCAACGGCGTTCTTGACAGGATCCGTTATGTATTCTTCACGGAGGGAATGACGGTGGAGTGCGCGGTGCTGCTTGAGGAGCTTGCCGAAAAAATGGAGGCCCTGGGCAATGCGGCACCGCCCGAGAGCGAGTCCCTCAGATTTCTCTTCGCCAAGGTGAGCAGGATGACAGCCTTCATCGCCGAGGAGACGGCGAGAATGGAGCGCGGCGGGGAAGAGCCCCCCCGGCTCATCGAGAGCCTCACTCTCTATCCCGAGTTCCTCTCGGTGCTCACCCCGGTAAACGGCACAGAGGTGCCCCGCTCCTTTTCCTACCGCGACAACCCCGGCCTTCTTTCCCTGGTGCGCCAGCTTGTGGCACTCATAGGGCAGTCCCAGGACCCTGTCGTCCAGGAGTCCCTCTGGAACACCGATGCCACGTGCTTTCTCTGCGGCGAATGCTGCTGCTGCTACGGGGTGGAGATCAGCCCGTACGATATTGAGCGTATCTCCTGCCACCTCGAAATCTCCCTTGAGGAGACATGGAAGAGATATCTCAAAAAAGGCCCTTACTCCTGGAACGAGCACATCGGCCTGCTCTTGAAGGCCGATCCCTCGGGGAAGTCTGACTACTGGAGCTCCCTGTATGAGAATGTTTTCGAAAGATCGAGTGAAACGGAAGGGGCCGTCGAGCCTCCCCGGCCCCCGGAAGAACTATGCGCCCCGCGCTTTGCCTGCGTTTTTCTGAAGTCTCAGGGCGTCAGGGAATATTGCTCCATTTATCAGGCAAGGCCCTCTACATGCTCGAATTATTCGCCTTACAACAAGCCCTGCCAGAGGGTGGGCCTCAGCGAGAGACCAGATATCCACGCGGGAAACATCGTCTCACTTACCGTGAAGGGCAAGGTCCTGTCCCTCACGTCGCTCCACATCCTCCGATGGAAGCTTGCCCCCCTGCAGATCTATCTCCCGGAGAATATGCAGATTCAGGAACTATGCCGCCGGATTGACGGTGCAGTCGCCGCCCTTGTCCTCAGAGACGATGACGCAGGCGGCGGATCATCAGCAGAAAAGCCGGCAAGGAGAGACTGATGCTCATCAATGAAGAGACATCCTTTGCCTGCACCGTCAACAGGATCCACGTGTCCTCTCCCCTCGGCGACGGCACCTTTGAGGAAGCAGCTTTCCTGTATGCCGACTACCCGGCGCTCCGCACCCCCGTGAGAGCCATTACCGAGTATGTCGTGGAGCGCTTCAGGCAGGAGCTCTTCGGGGACATCTGCACCCGGTGCGGCAACTGCTGCAGGTCACGGCCCGTGCCTGTCACTGCGGGGGAAATCAGGAATATCTGCCTTTTTTTCCATGAAGATGATGAGGAGGCCTTCCGCCACCGCTTCATAGACCGCGCCTTTACCTGGTGTGAATCTGACGGCACGCTCAGGCGCATCGAGGGGCAGTGCGCCTTTCTTTCCAAAGGGACTACCGAAGCTTACCGCTGCGAGATTTACCCCTCCAGGCCCTCGGTCTGCCGTGATCTTGAGCCCTCGATGGCCTGCTGCGCCAAGGAGACGGGGAAGCTCATTTTTCACCTTGCAATGATCGAGATAGGGAACGATGGCCTTGAAGCCACCTCGAGCTCTGGAAGGTCTGTAAAATTCCCATGGAATGAAGATTCTCTGCTGCAATCGCAGGTGGCAGAGCTCCGGGAGGCGGCAGGCGCCTTCCAGATCCCCGATACCTCATTCGAGGTTGCCGTAAATGATCTTGATGGCGACCTTGCCGGGTTACGGCGCTTGGCCCTTGAAGGCGGCAAGGTAACCGGGGAAAAGCTCGGCGAGCTTGCCGGGAAAATCTCGTCGATGGCGGCGCCGGAGAAAAAATACGAGAGGCTCCTTGTGATCATCCGCGAGAAGCTCGCCCGCCTCGTGGAGCTTGCCAGGGCTACCCCCCGGCAGGCCCGCCCTTATGAGGGCGGGCTCACCTTCACGGCATTAACTCTTTACCCCGAAAGGCTCGAGGCCAGGGGTACATTGAAGGGGCAGCCTGCAAGGGCTCTGATGAAATACGGCAGCCATCAGGCGCTCCAGGACAAGGTGCAGGCTTTCATGGAAAGACTCACCGCATCGACCGATCCCGCCCTGTGGGAAGCCCTCTGGCATGCCGACCTGAAGTGCTTTCTCTGCGGTGAGTGCTGCCGGCGTTTCAAGGTGGAGATCAACCCCCACGACATTGACAAGATTGCAGGCCGTCTCGGCATCACCGAGGAGGAGGCCCGTGACAGATATCTTCATCCAGGCATTTTCTCCTGGAACAGGGCTGACGCCCTCCTCGCAAAGAAGGATGGCACGAAGCTTGACCTCATCCACAGCCTGGCCGACTGCATATTCCTGGAAGACTCCCGGGGGGGAGCGGCCCTCTGCGCCATGTACGGCACGCGCCCCCATGTGTGCGAGAGCTATACCCCTCTTGACACGCTCTGCCTGGAAATGAGCATCATCACCAGGAAGGACAGCTTCCTGGAGAACATCCTCTCTGTTGAGTGCGGGGATGGGCTTGTGAAGATGACCACAAAGACCACCAGGGCCTGTGAAGTGCCTCCCTATGAGATCCACCTCAATGAGGACCGCATGCTGGGGACTCTTTATGACGCCCTGGAGGAGGAGGCGGCGCGGTGCATGAGAGGAATAGGCTCACACTCTCTCGAACATTGCTGAAAACTTTTACGACAGGACGCAGGCCCTCCTGAATATGAAGCCGGGATTTTTCGCACCACGCTCCGTCGCACAGAAGCTCTGCCTTTACATCGGCCTGGCCCTCAGCCTCATCTTTATTTTCTCGGCTACGATCAATTATACCAAAAACAAGTTCACCGTCATTGATCAGACCAATGCAGAGGCCCAGAAGCAGGTAAAGGCTTTCGCCTCCCAGATTGATGAAGAGGTGCGCCGCGTGGCCACCGTGACTGAGAGCATTGCGGCTCAGCAGCAGGCTGCAGGCCTGGAGCCCACTTCCCAGACCGTGCCCTTCCTTGTGGGGCTTCTCCAGAAAATGCCCCGGAATGAGGTCTATGGGGTTTACATCGCTTATGACCGCAAGGATTACAGGAAAAAGGACGCCTGCCTTGCCGTGCACCGGAAGGGCTGGCCCAGCCTCACGCCGGTAGATTATGATTTCCATGAAGAGAAACAGGAATGGTACGTCGGCCCCAGGAACACCGGGAAGCTCTACATTACGGAACCTTACTATGACAAGGGCGCGGGCGCTATCACCATGGTAAGCATCACCACGCCTCTCTTCGACAATGAAAAAAAGTTTTTTGGTGTCGCCGGCTGTGACATGTCCCTCGAGGAGATCCAGAATGAAATTAGGCACTTCAGCCTGCGCACCTCTGATAAGAGCATTTCGGAAGGCCAGGATAAGGAGTACGCGTACCTCGTGAGCCGCCATGGGAAGGTAATCGCCCATTCCACCGATGACCGCCTCATGCTCCGCGAGGGCTATGAAGGCGAAGATGTAAGAAACCTGGAGGGAGGGAACGAGATCGCCGGGTCCCGTGAAGGGAAGATGCGCTTCAGGAAGGGCTCGCACTACTGGTGGATCTACTGGGCCGAAGCGCCCTTTACCGGGGGGAAGGTAGTGCTCAACGTGCCGGAGGCCGTCATGTTCCGCACGGTGACGGAGCTTACCCATCTCTGGATGATTTTTCTCCCCGTCACGCTTGTGCTTATGCTGGTATTTCTCACGATCATCGCGCAGCGGGTGATGAAGCCCGTGGCTACTCTCACCAAAGCGGCCTCGGAGCTTGAGGCCGGCCGCTTTGACCTCTCATTTCTCGAGGAGGCGTCAAAAAAGCGCGACGAGCTGGGCCAGCTTGCGCGGACCTTTCAGAAAATGGCATCGGAAATCGAGTCCCGCGAGAGGCGCCTCCAGGAGTGGAGCCAGACCCTGGAGCGCACCGTCGAGGAGCGCACCGCCGAGCTGGCGAAGTCAATGCGCGAAGCACAGGACGCCCGCGCCGAGGCAGAGGCGGCAAACCGCACCAAGAGCACCTTCCTGGCGAGCATGAGCCATGAGCTCCGCACGCCCATGAATGCCATAATAGGCTACAGCGAGATGCTCATGGAGGATGCCGAGGACTCGGGGGAGACCGGGACCCTTGCCGATCTCAGGAAGATCCACGCCGCCGGGAAGCACCTGCTGTCGCTCATCAACGACATCCTGGACCTCTCCAAGATAGAAGCGGGAAAGATGGAGCTCTTCATCGAGACCTTCAGCATCCGCGACATGATTAGTGATGTCGTGACCACCATCCAGCCCCTCGTGGAGAAGAACAGCAACACCCTCAGGCAGGAGATCCAGGAAGGCATCGACACCATGCAGAGTGATCTCACCAAGGTGCGCCAGGGTCTCTTCAACCTCCTCTCCAATGCCTGCAAGTTCACCCATGAGGGGCAGATCTCCCTTGCGGTGGAGCATGAGAAGGAGCAGGGCAGGGAGTGGATACTCTTCCGCGTGAGCGACACCGGTATCGGGATCACCGGGGAGCAGATAAACAAGCTCTTCCAGGCTTTCACGCAGGCCGACAACTCCACGACGCGGCAGTACGGCGGAACGGGCCTGGGCCTCTCCATCACGAAGAAATTCTGCCAGATGATGGGGGGCGACGTCACCGTCACCAGCGAGCAAGGGAAGGGCTCGGTATTTACCATAAAGCTCCCTGCCAGGACGCCCGATCCCAAGGCGACCGCTCCCGGTGAAGAGGTGAAGGAGGAAGAGCCTCTCCAGCAAGGCCTTACGACGGTGCTCATCATAGATGATGATCCCACGGCCCGTGAAATCATCATACGCCACCTTGTCAAGGAGGGATACCAGTACAGGACCGCTTCCAACGGCAAGGAAGGCCTGGCCCTAGCAAAGGAGATCAAGCCTGCCGTCATCACCCTCGATGTGATGATGCCAGAGATGGACGGGTGGGCCGTCCTTGCGGCCCTCAAGGAGGATGAGGAGCTCCGCTCCATACCTGTCATCATGCATACCATCCTGGATCAGAAGGAGATGGCCTATGCCCTGGGAGTGACGGACTACCTCACCAAGCCCGTGGACAGGGAGCGTCTCATAGAGATAATGGAAAAGTACCGTATGGACAGGGACTTGAAGACGGTGCTTGTCGTGGAGGATGACCTGACCACGAGGCACATGGTGGCGCAGATCCTCAGGCGGAGCGGTTATAGTGTCCTTGAGGCCGAGAATGGAATAAAAGCTCTTGAGCGAATTGGTGAAAAGCTCCCGGACTTCATCTTTCTCGATCTGATGATGCCCGAGATGGACGGCTTTGAATTCATCGAGGAATTCAGGAGCAGGCCTGAGTGGAGCAGGGTTCCCATCGTGGTCCTCACGGCGAAAGAGCTCACCGCCGGGGAGCGCAGCCGCCTCAGTGCCGTGGTGGAAAAGATTGTGAGCAAGGGCTCGGTGAGCAATGACGAGTTGGTTCAGATTGTAAGGGCTTACATGGAAAGGGGGCCAGCCAGAACGGCCCCTGATGATCTTTGACAGCAGAGCGGAAGGAGGAAAGTATGGCAAAGATTCTCCTCGTGGAGGACAATGAAATGAACAGGGACATGCTCTCGCGGCGCCTCGCGAAGAAGGGCTACGAGGTGATTATCGCCTTTGACGGCGCCCAGGGCGTGGCAATGGCGAAGAGTGAGGCTCCCGATATCATCCTGATGGACATGAGCCTTCCCGTGCTTGACGGGTGGGAGGCCACGAAGCAGATCAAGGCCGATGACGGCGTGAAGGCCATTCCTGTCATCGCCCTTACGGCCCATGCCATGTCAGATGATCGTGAAAAGGCAATGGCGGCCGGCTGCAATGATTATGACACGAAGCCCATCGAGTTCCCGCGCCTTCTGGGGAAAATAGAGGCGCTGATAGCGGGGAAAAGCCAATGAGTGACAATCCCGCCATGATTCCCAAGGCTTCACTCTCGTGGATCCGCCATGAGCTGAGGAACCCTCTCAACCTGATCCTGGGCTACAGCGAGATGCTCCAGGAAGAAGCCGAGGAAGAGGGCCTTACGGGCTTCCTTGGTGATCTTCAGAAGATCCAGATGGCGGGACGCACGATGCTCTCCCTCATCAATGAGCATCTTGTCATTCCCGCCGATGAAATCGACGGCGCCGCAGTGCCAGTCAAGCATGAGAGCACCCCCCGGAAGGTCATGGAGCGCCATGACCTTCAGCCCGATCATGGCAGCCTGCTGCTTGTCGATGACAACGAGGGGAACAGGGACATCCTCTCACGGCAGCTGGAAAAGCAGGGCTACACGGTCTCGACGGCCGAGGACGGCTTTAAGGCCCTGGAAAAGATCAAGGGAGCCCCCTTTGACCTTGTGCTGCTGGACATCATCATGCCGGGGATGGACGGCTACCAGGTCCTGGAGCATCTCAAGGAGGACAGGGAGCTCCGCCATATCCCCGTCATCATGATCTCGGCCCTTGACGAGCTTGAGAGCGTCATAAGGTGCATCGAGCGCGGCGCCGATGACTACCTGCCCAAGCCCTTCGATCCCGTCCTGCTGAGGGCCAGGATCGGCGCCTCCCTTGAGAAGAAACGCCTCCGCGATCAGGAGCAGCTCTCCCATAAGGCACTCGTGGAGACGCAGAACCTGCTTAACAGGGAGCTCTCCGAAGCGGCGGACTATGTGAGATCCCTTCTCCCCCCCATGCTCACCGGCGATATTGAGACTGACTGGCGTTTTATTCCCTCCACGTCGCTCGGGGGAGATGCCTTCGGCTACCACTGGCTCGACAGCGACCATTTCGTAATGTACCTGCTTGATGTGTGCGGCCATGGCGTAGGCGCCGCCCTCCTTTCAATATCGGTAATGAATGTCCTCAGGTCCCAGAGCCTCCCGTCCTGCGACTTCCTTGACCCCGCCGCCGTGCTTGGCGCTTTGAACCTGGCGTTCCAGATGGAGCAGCAGAATAATATGTACTTCACCATCTGGTACGGTGTCTATGACAGAAGGGAGCGCCGACTGGTCTATGCGAGCGGCGGCCATCCCCCCGCCGTTTTCATCCAGGGCCCTGACGAGAAGCAGGCTGAGGCCGCGAGCCTCGAGTCCACGGGATCCGTCATCGGGTGGGACACCGACAATACCTTTGAGAACAGGGCCCTCGAGGTGCAGCCCTTCAACAGGCTCCTGGTCTTCAGCGACGGGACCTATGAGCTCACCCGCGAGGACGGCTCCATGCTCACCTTCGAGGAATACCTCCGCGAGCTTTCAAGGCCCTCAGAGCCTGGTAAGAATGACCTGGACAGGGTCGTGGAATATGCCGTGGCAGTGAACGGCTCTGCCGCTTTTGCCGATGATTTTTCCCTTTTCCAGGTGAAGTTCCGGTAAGGACAGCCCCTGCAGGATTTCCCTCTTCCCGCGGGGAACATACTCCTGAGAATGACAACATATTCTCCTTTGGAGTGAACAATGCCCTCTGGCAAATGCCATGCCTTTTCATTGATTCTTCTGGCCTTTGCTGTTCTGCTGGCGGCGGCAGGGTGCTCCAGTGAGTCGCGACCGGCCTCTTCCAGGAATTTCTTCTACTCCCTCTTCATCAAGGGCAGGCCCGAGGGAACCCTTGTCATCAAGCCCCAGGCGGCCCTCTTCGAGAAGGAGTCAAACGGCGAGTACACCCTCAAGCTCACGTCGCCCAAAACAAGCTCCCTCACTTACAGCTTCACCCTCGACGAGGTACCCGGCGAGTACTATATGCTCAATGACTGGATGAGCTCCCCCTCGGAGGCCGAGATGAACATATTCATCAACGGCAGGGAGTTCATCCCGTCGATGAAAAACAGGATCAACCATTACATCTCCCAGGGCTTCGAGATATCCCGGGAGCTCAGGAAAGGGGAGAACACCGTCGCCATCACGCTTGAATCGGGAGACCAGCTCTGGATCAGGGGCACCATATTCGCCGATAATCCCTCTCTGGCAAAAAATGTGAGCAACCTTCCCGATCTGATTCCCAAGTACGGCAAAACCGCCGCCCTGGTGCTGGGAATTCTGGTGATCCTCTACTTCATATGGTTTTTCTTCAACAGGACTCTTTACAGCAACATGGATGCCTATTCGGCATCCTTCGCCCTCATCGGCATCATGATTGCCGGCTTTGCGGCAGGTTACTGCTGGCTTGTCATTCCCCGCATGCAGAAATGGTCGCTGGTATACCTGGCCTGCACCGTGGTCCTGGCCCTCATCTCTATGCTTTCCGCGAAGAAGGGCGAGGATGCCTTCCAGAAGAGCGTGGCCATCGAAGGCGAGGCGCGGCAGGAGGACAAGCCTTCGGGCACAGATTTTAACTTTTAGGAGCGTGGCGCTTGGGCATAGGACTGGTTTCTCAATGGGGCAGGAAAGGGGCCGGGATCTTGATCCTGGTGCTGATGCTGGCGCTGTTCTCGGCTGCGGCGCTGGCCAAGGATTTCGAGTCCTTCACCATCTCTTTTTCCTCGGGCTCCCCGATGGGAACAATAGCCGTGAGCTGCCAGAATGCCACTGTCGAGCGCGAGGGGGGGGGGCTCTCCCACCTGCTCATGGACAAGCCGGGCTCAAGCACTCTCAAGGGCACCTTCACGCTGGACAGGATGCCCCAGCAGCTTTACCTCCAGATAAACCACCGCACCTCGACGCTTGCCGAGCTCACCAAGAATCCCACCTACTCCATCACGGTGAACGGATCTCCTGTCACGACAATGGAGCTCTATTTCGACATTTACACCATCCTGGGGTACGATATAGGAAAATACTGCCACACGGGCAACAACGACTTTGAAATCAAGCTCGAGCCCACCGCTAAAACCAGCCTTTACGTGAGGCAGGTGGACATCTCTCCCGTCGTCTCCTTCGTCGAGGGGTACAAGGAAAAGGGCATGAGCATCAGCAACTGGTGGCTCTACATCCCCCTCTACATTGCATATTTCCTTCTGATAGCCGTCACCATCAGCTACCTGCTCTTCGTGATCATGTGGCGGAACCGCATCGAGCCCACCCTTGCCACCTTTGTGGCGCTTTTCCTTTGCGGCGTGGGATTCTTCGTGCTCCCCTTCCTGATGTTCGGCCTGGGCTGGTACCAGCTCCTCTTCTCTTTCCTGGGCCTCATCGGGGGGATTGTGTGGATCACCTCCATGCACCGCTAAACGGTAATATACCCCCTGGCTTTCCACTCCTGAATCTCCATTGAGAGCTTTTCCTGCTCTTTCCACCAGCCGTCAAGGCGGCCGTCCTCCTCGAACCTCGCCAGGGCTGAGCGCGTCCTGTCATCGAGCGGCTCAGGCTTCCCGCCCCACAGCGGCGTGCCGGGGAGAGGGAGGAAGTAATGGAAGTGGATCCGCGCCCCGAATTTTTTCGTGATGAGCTCCATCAGCTCCAGGCTCGCTTTCACATCGTCGCCTGTCTCGCCTGGGAAGCCGAAGATAAAGTCGCAGTGGGCCATGAGCCCCATGGATCTGATGAGGGCTACCGTTTCGACGGCCTGGGCCACCGTGTGGCCCCTCCGCAGCCTCCTGAGAAGCGAGTCGCTCCCCGTCTGTATGCCTACGGCGATCTTCCTGTTGGTGCAGTATTTCTTTATGAGGGCCAGGGCCTCTTCTGAAACATATTCAGGCCGGACCTCCGAGGGGAAGTAGGCAAGGTCAATATACTTTGTTCCTGTGGCCTTGATGGCCGAGAGAAGGCCGCCAAGGGCCGCCAGGTTTACCGTGCCCTTCCCTTCAGAGCCATAGGAGAGCGCATTGGGGGAGATGAAAAAGGTTCTCTTCTGGCCCCCCTTCATCGCCTTGCTGATGCCCGCCACCACTGACTCCACCGAGCGGTGCCTCAGGGGCGGGGCGAAGATGCGCCTGGTCTGGCAGAAGGCGCAGTGGTGAAGGCATCCCCTCGAGATTTCCATGGGCCCGTAAAGGCCCAGTGTCTCCGATATGGGGAAATAGTCGTCGATAGAGAGCCTTGGAATGTCGGTATCGTTAAAAGACTGACCCTGCACCGCCCCGGGGCCTTCTTTTATCACGCGCTCCACTGCCTCGGGAAATATTCTCTCCGCCTCCCCTGTGAAGACGGCGTCAAAGCCAGCCTTGAGAGTTCCCTCCGGGTCGGCAGTGGGATGGGGTCCCCCCCCAAGGAGCAACACCCTGCTGCCATAGTGCTCCCTGATGAAGGAGACCTCCCTGAGGACGGTGCCGAGCTGGGTGGTCATAAAGGAATAGCATAGAATGGTCAACGGGAAATGGCGGGCGAAGTCTTTCAGGTGGAGATGATCATCAAGGAGATAGACATTGGCACCGGCGAGGTGCTTCTCCAGGGCCCCTATGAGTACAGGGAGCGAGTACCTGTTGCAGGCGGTGCGCCTGAAAACGACAGGCAGGGTGGCCCGTCTGAGGCCTTTATCAATATACAGTCGCCGTGCTCCTTCTCGGAACCTGGTCCGCTTCTCTCCAATCGGCCACTCTTCTCTCTACCTCGGGCTTTTCCGCTCCTCCTCGATCTGAGTGGTCGTGCTCCCCTTTTCGGGAGTGATCCCTTTCAGGATCTGGAGGGCTGTGTCAAGCTGGGGGTCCTTGTCCTTGCCTACGTCTTTTGGCTCCATCTCCACCTTGTAGTCGGGCTCCAGGCCGTTCTTGTCTATATCGCTCCCATTGGGTGTGTAGTAATGGGACACGGTGACCTTGAGGGCCGAGCCGTCGGGGAAGGGCATGACCTGCTGCACCGAGCCCTTGCCGAAGGTCTTGGTGCCCACAAGGGCGCCTCTCTTGTAGTCCTTTATGGCACCGGCAGTTATCTCCGAGGCGCTCGCCGAGTATTTGTTCACCAGCACGGCGAGGGGGAGGCTCAACTTATAGTCGCCCTTGGAGTTGTGGCTCTTCGAGTTGCCCATCTTGTCCTTCACGGTGACGATGGACTCGCCCTTGCCCAGGAATATGCCCGATATTGATACGGCGGCATTGATGTAACCCCCGCCGTTATTGCGGAGATCCATCACCACTCCCTTGATGCCCTTTCCTTCCATCTCCCTGAGGGCCGCTTCCAGCTCGTGGCTCGTCTCCTCCCCGAAGTTCCTGAGCTTCACATAGCCGTAAGTGTTATTGAGAATCTTGTAAGTCACCGATTTCACCTGTATCTTTTCCCTGAGAAGGGTGAACTTGAGGGTGCCCTTCGTTCCCTTTCTCATGATGGTGAGCGTCACAGGCGTTCCTTTGGGCCCGCGGAGCCTGGTCACCGCTAAATCAATGGACAGGCCTTTCGTGGACTTCCCGTCAATCTCGGAGATCACGTCGCCTGTCTTGATCCCCGCGTTCCAGGCCGGCGTTCCCTCCATGGGCTCTATCACGGTGAGCCAGTTGTCGTTATCCTTGTCGACCTCGATGTACGTGCCGATGCCGCCGAAGGAGGCTGACTGCATCTGCTCCATGAGCTGGCCGTATTCCTTCGGGGTGAGATAGACCGTATAAGGGTCATCGGTGCCTTTCAGCAGGCCACAGAGCGCCGAGTAGAGGATGAGGTCCTTGCTGACCTTGCTGTTTGCCTGGGCCACGGCGGCGTTCAGGAAATCCTCAGGCGAGGAGAAGCTCTTATCCTTGAAGGGAGGGGCCTCGGCCTGCGCCTCCTTGAAGAGGCGCTCCACTTCCTGCTTTGCGCCGTCTGTGAGCTTCTCCTCGGTTACCTTTCCATAAAACTGGGTGTTCAGGAGGCTGTGGATCGCTCCAAAGAGCCTGGGATTGGGGGAGAATCCCAGCTCCTCCGAACTGTCCAGGTACTTCTTGTAATTGGGGAAGTTCCTGTTCTTTGCCTTGTCATCTTTCTCTACAGGCGCCGGAGTGCCGGGTGTCTTGGGATCGACCGAAAGGCTTTTTCCGGGGGCTGCCGGGGGGGCAGTATGGGCCCTCAGGGTAAGGGGCAGGAACAGAATGAGGATCATTGCCGCAATGAGCGGGAGGATAAGGTTACGGAGCTTCATTGATTTCATAGCGTACCTCCTGTGGAACGAATCTGATCAGGCACCCCGTTATGCACTTACCACTATCCTCATGGCCACCTCGGTGCAGATCCTCGCGGCACCCTCCGAGGTGAAGAATGAGACACCGATAAGCAGTTTGAGGAGCGCGAGCGTCACCAGTATATATGCCCATCTCTGCTGAAATATTCCCTTTTTCCCGGGCTTGCAGGAGAGCAGGTACGTGACCCGGCCCATCAGGCCCTCCTCGGCTTTGCGGGGAAAAAGGGCAAACCCGCAGGCATGAGTGATGAGGGAGGGGCCTTCCCTGAGGCTGGACGCCGCCAGCTTCACCAGGGTCTTACAGAGGTCAAGAGCTTTTTCCCCGTGGTCTCCTGCGGCCATCAGATCGCAGATCTTTTCCTTCTCTTCGTTGATTTTGCTTATGAGAAAAGCTACTGGAGGGAGGAAGAAGAATATATCGCCTGTCATGCCAAGCAGGAAGTTGAGCACGTTGTCCATTCTCCTGATGTGGCTGATTTCATGGTCCAGGACCATTTCAAGCTCCTTTTCCTCGAGGGTCTCCGGGAGCCTGACCGGGAGTAGTATGGCGGGATTTACCATCCCGGCCACCATGGGGGTTTTGGCAAGAGGCGACAGGTACAGCGGCCTCTTGAGAGCATCTGCCAGGGGCTTGAGCCTCTCATCCTCGTAAGCCGATGCGAAGAGCTTTCTGGTATAGAAGAGATAGCCCAGGACCCTGTAAAGGATGAGCAAAGCCGCCGCAGACAGCCACAGGGCCGCAAGCGTCTGGGAAAGCCCGTGGCCTGTCGCGCATAGTATGAGGTCACCGATGGAATAAGTATGCTGCGAGATGATGCAGGAGCATATGAGGGACCAGAGCGAGAGACCCGAAGATCCGAGCCCTGCTGAAAGGCAGAGGTCAAACACGCCGCCCGCCTTGAGCGGGAATGGCCCAGGGAACCCGTGCCCCGAGGAGAAGCGCGTCCCCATATCAAACCAGAGCTTGATAAGGGGCAGGAGGAAGAGGGAAAAGCGCAGCGCCGGGCTCTTGATGTTGAAAATCCTCACGAAGAGCATCACCACAAGCAGGCAGAAGATGAAATTGACCGAGCTGTTGAGAGCGGCTTTGAATATGACGATGCTATCCATCGGTCTGGCGCTCCTTCTCCTCGATGAGGAGCTTTATCCTGAGAAGATCGTCCGAGGTGAGGGAACTGCTGGCGATGATGTAGGAAAAAAGCTCTGCCGGTCTTCCCCTGAATATCTTCTCCTTGATCCTGTCGAAAAAGGTGTGAGCTATCTGCGTCCTGGAGTATTTTGGCCTGTACACATAAGTGCGGCCGGATTGCGACCGCTTCAGCATTCCTTTCTCTGCGAGCCTCGTCATCACGGTCATTACCGTCGTATAGGCGATGTCGCGCTTTTTGACCAGTGTCTCATGGATATCCTTCACCGTGGCAAAATCGAAATCCCAGAGCACATCCATTATCTCCAGCTCCAGCTCCCCCAGGTGGGAATACCTTGACTCGATGCTCATCTGAAAACTCCTGTGCTCATCTTGAGCCCATACTGGACTTCTCCTCCATAATACTACAACCGTAGTATTATGTCAAGAGCCCCTGAAAATAAAGATCTCTGTACACAATAATTTTACAGGATTTTCACTAATATTACAAATTCGTAACAATTGATGCCTAGATGGAGAGCACCGATGCGTGATGTAGTACTGTAAGAAGAGGGGGGCACAAGGGAGGGTCATTCTATGAATAAGCAGGGTGGGGGAGAAAGCGGTGCGATCCGGGAGAGCCTGGCACAGGGCGGGAGAGTGAAAGCGCTTGAGCTTCAGCCTCTTTTTATTGATATTCTGGACGTCATGACCCAGGGGGACATCAAGAAAAGCCATGAGCCCGGCATTGAACTTTACAGTTCCTTCAGATCCTTTGTGACCCAGTGGTTCTCGTAAGAACGAGGCCCATCATCAGCTTCGCGGCGAGGCTTTGAAGTCCCCTTCATCAATCTTTCCCGGTGCCATTCCGTAAAGCTCCTTCGCCATGGCAATGTACTGGGTTTTTGAAATCATTATCATCCCCTGGAAGAAGGACTTCTTGAAGAGCTGGTAGGAAGGGAACTTTTCCAGGAAGTGATCCCTGCATATCTCCACCGCAATAAGGTGCTTCTGTTTCTCAAAGGACTCAGACCCAGGCTGTATGCCAAGCACTTTCAGCATGTTGACTCCCACACGCTGCAGGGGCTCGTGTGGACAATTAACCACGTAGCATTTCCTTTTCGTTTTCACTCTGTTTCACCCCGAAAGATAGTCTTACCCCGTTCCTGGGAAGGCGGGAATGCCTTCAAAATTACCTGAGAATCTCGTATTTTTTCACTTTGAAGAGAGGTCCCATCATGCCGATTCCCATCATATCCCTTTGTTCCGTGCCTGTCACCGAGACTTTTCTTCCCTGTATGTAGAGCTCCCTGTCACCGCCGTCGAGCTGGTATTGCTCGCCCTTGTCGGTGACAAGGACCCAGATGCCGCCTTCCAGTTCGCTTTTCTCAATTTTTCCCTTGATGGTTTTCATATGGTCTCCTTCTTTCCTTGAGTGCTCACTCGCCGGGAATACGGTCTTTCAGAGCCTTTTCCGGGATGAACCTGATGAAAAGGTATGCCGCGTAAAGGCAAAGGGCTATATTCGCCAGAAGCCAGATCCTGTCAATGAAAAGGAAGCTCGGGATGAATTGAATCGGGGCGGGCTTTGCGAGGAGCATGAAGAGAAGATGGCCTGCCACGCCGGTGGAAAATCCTGCCGCCATGCGGCGGAGGGTGATGTTCGGGAAGAACAGAAAAGAGAGGGCTATGGGGAAAAGGGCGCTGTAGAAAAGAACGTTCCCATGGTGCTCGGCTCCCATGAGAACTATGTCCCACTGCGGGAACCCCCTGAGAAGGAGGTTCTTTGCCGGGAGCCCTTCAATCCCGAGTGACGGGAGAAAGAAAAGGCCGCAGGCCCCGAATATCAGTCCCACAAGGTAGTGGGGTGATATGACCGAGTAAGGGGCCCTGGGGAACCTTCTGAGCGATGAGAGGAGGAAAAGGGCTCCCAGAAGCCCGAATACGAGCTTGGCAAGGCCGTCAAGGAAGCCCGCCGTGTAGACTGCCTTTTCGGCATCGAGAATACCTGCCCCATAGCCTTTCTTGAGATCGAGCCCCTTTGAGCGGGCGCTCTTTTTCAGGATCGCTCTCACCATCGCGGGGTTGCTGTAGCCAAGGGAGACGAGGAGAGCTGCAGCGCCCGCCACGTGGGGCGAGGCCATGGAAGTCCCCTGGAAGAGGCTGTAGTCCTCCTGCTCGGGGTTTCTCACCTTGATCGTGTTCTGAAGGACTCCATCCTTGTAGCCGTCACCGTTCTGATCGACGTTCAGATCGCCGCCGGGGGCTGCAATCTCTATATCCTTGCCCTTGTTGGTGTAAAAAGTGAGCTCGTCATCGTCGCGGATGGCCGAGACCGCGATACACTCATCATAGGCCGCGGGATATGATATTCTTTCCGAGCGCTCGTTGCCTGCCGCGCAGACTATTGTCACGCCTTTCTGGTAAGCGTACTTGCAGGCATCATGCATCACGGAGCTTGAGAACCTCCCGCCAAGGCTCATATTGATTACTTTCGCGCCGTGGTCGGCTGCGTATTTGATGGCATCGGCGATATCGGAGGTCTTCCCCATACCCGCGGAGCTGAGGACCTTGAGGGGCATGATTTTGCAGTTGTAGGCGATGCCTGCCACGCCTTTCTTATTGTTCGTGGTCTGGGCAATGGTCCCCGCCACGTGGGAGCCATGGGCATGGTCATCATTCGCATGGGTATCTTTGCTCACAAAGTTATAGGGCGAAACGAACTGCGTCTTCTCCAGGTCCTCGAGGCGGTGAAAGTTTTTGTAATCCTCGTAGGCTACCCCGGTGTCGATGACGGCGACAATGACGTTCTGGCCCGTGGCATATTTCCATGCCCCCCGCACCTTGATTTTTTCCATGTGCCACTGGTATTTGTAGAGGGGATCATCGGGGTAGGAGAGGATCTGGTATACGTAATTAGGCTCGGCATACTCCACACGGCTGTCATGAACAAGCTGCTCCAGGAGGCCGGCGATATGCTCCTCCTCTACATCGGCCACCATGAGCCTGTATTTTGCAGAGAAGGGGCTGTTGTAGTCCATTGTGATGCCGTATTGCTTCATCATCTGCGCTATTTCGGCATCGGTGGTGCCGTCTTTCAGGTCAATTACTATCTCGCCCTTCACATGGCCGGACATGACCTCCATGGTCTCCATGGTCTCTCTGCCCCTTGAATCAACCTCAAGAGCTGACACAAAGGGGGAGCACAGCAGTGCCATTACGAAAAACAGGAAAACAATGATGAGGCATTTTCTCATGGCGCGACCTCCCCTCTCTCTAGTGAGATTCGTGAAATCACCGGACTTTCCTCCAGTTATTTCATCTTGTGTATTTCATCTCTGCTGCCAGGCCCCTCCTGTCGAGGAGGGCGGGAAAAACGAAGAGGCCAGAAATCCGATACCATTCCAGCCTCTTGGATAAGACTTTTTCAGCTTGCGCTTTTTAGCCCGCTTCGGTCTGGCATTCTCTCTTTGCCTTCATCATCGCCATGAGCTTGAGGGTGACCTCCCTGATTGTCTCCTTGGAGTGGTCAGTCTTTCTGGACTGATCCACCAGGCACTCTCTCCGGTGGTTTTTCCTTGTGCTCCCGGAGTTTCTCGAGCCCTGAGCGGTTTTTCTGCTTCCTGATCCGTAGTAAGGCATTTCTGTGGCCTCCTTCTATTCTGAATGTATTCAAGACTTTTTTTTATGGAGCGAGGGTAACACCTCTTCTATATTCAGGATATCATATCCTCCATGGGCCATTCAAGCAAATATTGTTACCATATTGTTAATAACACACCACCCGGATGATGCCTCATGGAGGGCATCAAAAGCTCATGCGTAGGAATTCCCCGGGCATCCGTAGAATGATACCTTACTTCTTACCGATGCAGGATTGTTTCATGATATTCAACTCAGGCTATCAGCTTGAAATCCTCGAGGGACTTGACCAGGGCAAAAAGTTTCCCTTAAGAAGCAGGGAGGTTACCCTTGGAAGAAAGCTCATTGCCAACGAAAAGATAACCAATTGGATCCTTTTTAATGAGCTCACTGTTTCGAGGATTCATGCCCTCCTGGTATGGGAGCCCCACTCAGGTACCTATGAGATTCATCATAAGTCCCGCACCAATCCCACGCTGGTGAATGCCATGCCCGTCCAGAAACTGCTTCTTGCGCCTGGCGATCTTATTCAGATGGGCTACCTTATCGCCGAGTTCCGGGAAGATGCCTCCTCAATGGATGGCCAGTCCCATTCAGAAAAGGAGGAGCCCTCATTCTTCGCTGGTATCCCCAGGCATGACCGGATCCCCGAGAGCTCCTTTTCCCTGAGGGTCATTGAGGGAGATGACAGGGGAATGCTCTTCCCTCTCTCGGAAAACCTGATGATTCTTGGGAGGCGTGAGAAGACAGAGATGACAATGGGCTCCAACGAGATTCTGCTCCATGACATGGCCCTCCCTGCAGAGCACCTGCTCTTCGCATGGAATGTGAAGGAGAAGAAGTTTTCTGTCATCAAGGTGGAGAGCTCCATACTTCTCTCGAAGGTTCAGAGAAAAAGCGCGGATTTTGAAACCATTCTTGATATTGATTCAGAGGGACACACCCTGCTGGAGGAGGGCGATCTCATAAGCACGGGCTCATCGCTGTTGAGATATGAAAAATCCAGAGAAGCCCCCCCTTCTGAGCCTCCGGCCCCTGAGCCCTCCAGCGGGGAGCCCCCGTCCCTCCATATATCCATAGACCTGGCCGATTCAAAAAAAGCCCGTTCCATTGCCCTTGCTCTACCCAGAAAGTCGCCCTTCACCGCGGAGAGGAGCGGAGAAGGCCCGGCCAGGGGGCCTGAGCTTGATGCTGACTGCCAGATAGAGGTACTGGAAGGTCCCGACAGGGGAACGCTCTATACCCTGATAAGCGCCGACCTCAGGGAAGGCCGGTATCTCTCGGTGGGTTACAGAGAGGGTCCCAGGGTCAATGACCTCCCTCTCTCCGACAGGGCTGCTGACAACATCCAGGCTTCCTTTGTCAAGAGAAACGGGATTCTTCACCTCAGGAACGAGAGCGAAGAGGTGGCTCTCATTCTGAACGGAGAGCCCCAGAAGGGGAATCACTTCTTCCCCCTTCAGGCCGGCGATGAGATAAGGATCGGTGAAACAAGGCTCATCATGAAGGAATACCGCACCGGGGGTGCCAGGGCGGCATACCGGATAGAGGTAAGAGAGGGAGTGGAGAGCGACAGGGGAAAGACCTGCGGCCTTGAAAGCTGCCCCTTGAGAATAGGAACTGAGGGAGGATGCGAGATAAGGCTTTCTGACGATACGGTGTCCCCGCTCCATGCAAGAATCACCTCAAGGGAGGGAAAATTTTTCATTGAGCATCTTTGTGCCACGGGGCAGACCCTTGTAAACGGCCTCTCGATGGTGAAGGGATCGGAAAGGCTGCTGCGCTCTGATGACTGCATAAGGCTTTCAGGGAAAAGCCTGCTGCTTTTCATTAAAAAGTGACATTCTTTTTCCCTGACCGGCGATTGAAGGAATATCTCCGGAAGGGTCAAATTTAAGAAGGTTGAAGTAAATGCGAAGGGGAAGAGCTTGACAAATCGAAAAAAATATGCAGAATAACACCTGCGGGGTGCCTCCACAGGAGAGAAAGGATCGCCGGCCGGATTATGAAAAAGGTGCTCGTGGCAGAGAATGACGTCATAACCAAGAAGATTATCGATGTCATTCTCATGGATGATGAATTCCAGGTCTTCCACGCCGAGAATGGACCACAGGCCCTGGAAATTGCACAGGCAGAGCTGCCTGATGTGATCATTACGAGGATCTCCCTTTCAGAGGTGAACGGGCTTGAGATTATCAGCAGCCTCAAAAGCGAGGAAAGCACCGCCAATATCCCGGTCATCATTCTTGCTTCAATTGAAGAGGCCAAGGAAGTCGAGAAAGGGCTTCAACAGGGTGCCAGAGCCCATATCCTGAAGCCTTTCAGCCCCATGAAGCTTTATACCCACATTGATCTGGCAGTGAAAGGTGAGTATTCAAACGGTTCGAGACCCTCAATGAATACGGGATTACCACGGGAGGACAGAGAGCAGGAGGCTTTCCCCGCCGGGGAGCAGGAGGCTTCCCCCGCCGGGGAGCAGGTCTTCCCCCAGGAGGAATCTGGCGAGCTCTCCCTTGACAGCAATGAGCTTCAGGCTATTGACAGCCTCTTCAAGACCGACGAATCCTGACCCGACCCACAGGACAAGCCCCGCGCTGCTCTCCAGGAAATACTGATGGAAAGGTGAATTCTCATGGCACTGTTCTTTTACAACACCCTCACAAGAACAAAGGAAGAATTTATCCCCCTCATCGCCGGAACGGCAAAGATATACACCTGCGGCCCTACAGTCTATGACTATGCCCATATCGGGAATTTCAGGGCATACTGTGTAGAGGATCTCCTCAGGAGAATCCTTCAGTACAAAGGCTGTAAAGTGACTCAGGTCATGAACATCACCGATATCGATGACAAGATAATCAAGGCCTGCATAAGGGAAAAGACCACACTCAGAGATTTTACCGAAGAGTATGTGAAGGCCTTTTTCGAGGATATCGAGGCCCTCAATATAGAGAGGGCCGAGAGGTACCCCAGGGCCACCGATCATATTCCGGAAATGGTGGCCATCATCAGTGCCCTCACGGAGAAGGGCGTCGCCTACAAGGGGGAAGACGGCTCCTTTTATTTCTCCCTCTCTCAATTCAGTGACTACGGGAAGCTTGCCCGCCTGAATTTTGAGGAGCTCAAGGTGGGCGTGAGGATCAAGCATGACGAGTATGACAAGGAGCGGGTCTCGGATTTTGCCCTCTGGAAATCCTGGGACGAAAAGGACGGCGAGATTTTCTGGGACACGGAGCTCGGGCGCGGGCGACCGGGGTGGCACATTGAATGCACCGCCATGAGCATGAAATACCTCGGCGAGCAGTTTGATATCCACATGGGCGGCGTGGACAACATCTTCCCCCACCATGAGAATGAGATTGCCCAGTCAGAGGCGTACACGGGAAAGAAATTCGTGAACTACTGGATCCACTGCGAGCACCTGCTTGTCGATCACCGGAAGATGGCCAAGCGCCTCGGGAATTTCTATACCCTCAGGGATCTTGTGTCCCGAGGCTTCAATCCCCTGGCCCTCAGGTACCTTTACATCTCCAATCATTACCGCTCGAAGCTTAACTTTACCCTTGAGGCTCTCAAGGGCGCCCAGAACACCCTTGAGGGCCTCTGCGATTTTCTCAGGCGCCTCTCTCGCGTCACCTCAAAAGCTCCTTTTACCGCTGAGCTGGAAGAGCTTATAAAGTCCGCCGCCCGCGACTTCGATGAGAAGATGTGCGACGATATGAATATGCCCCTGGCCCTCTCGAGCCTTTTTACCTTTATCTCGGAAATCAACAGGATGATTGACAGGGAGGCTCTCCCTCCCGAAGGTGCGGCTCTTGTCCGCGATTTTCTCCTCTCTCTCGATGCGGTCCTGGGCCTCAGGCTGAAGGATGCCCTCGAGAAGAAGGGCCTCGCCTCCGATATTGACGGCCTCATTGCCGAGCGCGAGGCCGCCCGAAGGGCAAGGGATTTCAGAAGGGCTGACGAGATAAGAGATATGCTCAAGGCACAGGGAGTGGTGCTCCAGGATACCCCCCAGGGCGTGGTATGGAAAAAGCTATGAGAGATGTCATCTACGGCAGAAACCCTGTGAGGGAGGCCCTGGAATCCTCAAAGGTGCCACTGGAGAAGATCTATTTCCAGGAGGGGAGCCCCGACGAGGTGGCGGTGCGCCTCAGGAAGCTGGCCCAGGAAAAGAAGGTCCCCTTCACCTTTGTCACGAAAAGCCGTCTTGACGGCCTTACCGGCAGAGGAAACCACCAGGGCGTCGTGGCGAAGACGGCGGCCCGCGATTACATGGACTTTTCCCGTCTTCTTTCCCTTCCCCTCGAAAAGAAAGAGCCGGCCTTTTTTCTCGCCCTCTTCCAGGTCCAGGATCCCCACAACCTGGGGGCCCTTCTCAGGACCGGTGAATGCGCGGGCCTCCACGGGATAATAATTCCCCGCGCCAGGTCCGTGGGCCTCACGGCCACCGTGAGCAAGGTCTCGTCGGGGGCTGACAGTTACGTGCCCGTGGCAAAGGTCTCCAATCTCTCGGAATCCCTGGCACTTATGAAGCGAGAGGAAATCGCCGTTATCGGGGCCCACTCCCACGAAGGGACAGACTACCGCCTGGCTGATTACCGCCGCCCTCTCTGTCTCGTGCTGGGCGGAGAGGGGAGAGGGCTCGACGGCAGGATCCTTTCCCTCTGCGACACCGTCGTGAGAATCCCCCTCAAAGGCATGATCTCCTCGCTGAATGTGAGCGTGGCAGGAGGCCTCCTTCTCTACGAGGTCCTGCGCCAGAGGAGTGCCTGATCCTCTTATTCCCCTTCCTTGCCGTATGCAGCCTTTACCTGGCTCTCGTACGTAGCTTTCATTTTGTTGAGGGCGCTCCTGGCGATGCTCATCTGGGCCCTGGCCCTGTCAATGAAAGTTTTCTGCTGGGCGGGATTGGTGAAAATGAGGTATTGTCGGTAATCCTGGAGGGCCATCTTGAGGGCCCTGAACCCGTCCTGGAACTGGCTGTCACAGACCATGGCGTTGATGGTTCCCACGATGGAGTCAAGCTGGCCGAATTCCGACTGGGGGATTGCGCCGTAATTTTTCGCTTTGTATGATTCAATGGTTTCTACAAGATCCATAAAGGAGGCAATGTTCCTGGAGAGCTTTTCTATCTGGTTTTTCTTCGCTATGAGCTTCTTGCCGGCGGGAGTCTCCGGGGGTGCCGACAGGGCCCCTGAAGAAACGTTGCTGGTGAGCACCGAAGAGTCCTTAAGGCCCGCCCTTTTCGCTGCGTTGTCGAGGTATGCCGAGAATTTCCTGAGCTCGCTCCTTGCGGCATCCAGGCGGGCATTCCCATTGCTGAGGTACATTTTCTGGTGGGAGGGATCTGTTGAGAGAAGGTACTGGGCAAGCCAGTGGTATGCCGACAGCAGGTCCCTCCGGCCCTGCTGGAACTGCTCATGGGGTACCATGGCGCCGGTGCGTTCCATAATGGCCCAGAGCTGCATGAACTCTGCCTCGGGAACTGCGCCATAATGGCCTTTTTTGTAGGATTCGATGGCGCTGAAGAGGTCTTCAAAGGAGGCCATCTGACTCGTGAAGGCGTCAATCTCTGATTTTATCCCGGAAAGCTCCTCGAGGACCCTGGGATCGGGGGCCGGGGAAGGGGCAGGGGATG